>JAITBX010000133.1 GCA_031283405.1 Burkholderiales bacterium
AACAACGTATACAGCGTCCACGCCGCAATGGCCGTGATTTTCTGCGCGCCTTTGGCCGGCACGGAAGGATTGAGTTCCAGATCGCGCGGCGTCACTTCTTTGTACACCACCAACGTGCCGGCCAGCATGTCGTGCAGCGTTTGCTGGCGAGCGGTGAATACGTTGACCACATAGCCGACGAGAAGCGTCACATTGGAAACGATATGCGCGAACCACCTGCCCATCGCGCGCAGGAAAGAAAGGCGCTGACCGTTCGTGTCGGTCACTTTCAAGCCGAGCGCCAGTTTGCCGATGGTGGCTTGCCAGCGCGAACTTTCGCACAGGCTGAAATACAGAAGAGACGCGACGATGATCACGAGGTACATCACGCCATACATGCCGACAAAGAGCAACGCCGTCTCGGGCGACACATCTTTGCTGTCGCTCGGAGCGCCGTGAAACAGCGCGCCGAACGAGATCGCCATAAAAACGAGCATCACCACGGAGGATGCCGTGCTGAGGATGATGGTGTCGATGAACCACGCCAGAAAGCGATACCAGAAACCGGCGTAAATCAAATGCGCGGGACGTCCCGTCTCCGTCACCTGCGGCGGAAGATCGAGCGGCGCCGGCTGCCTGACGGTGGTCGTGTCCTCAACGTCGAACGGCGATTTGTCTTCCGACGACTCGTCGGCGTTGCGTCCGGGCAACGACGGCTTGGGTAAGCGGGAAGAAAGAGGTTTGTCGGCTTTCGAAGAAGCGGGTTTCTTGGACGGCGGCACGGGAAAATCAATATTGCCGGCAATCACCATGCGGCCTTTTTCCTCGGCGTGCTCGGTGTCGATCGAAGTCCCGCCCACATGCGGCGACAAAGGGGTGCCGCACGAAAGGCATGTCGATGCGTCGTCAATATTGGTCTGACCGCAAACGGGACACTCCATAAAACCCTCCTCAATAGTCATTGTTTGTTGCCGATACGTTTCGCGCGAAAGAGAACGGCGCGAAACCATGTTGCTTTGCCGCAGCGCCGGCAAAACGATAATTTTACGCGCAACTTTGCGGCTTGTCACAAAATCAGGGATTGGGTAAAACATCCCGTCCGCCCTTCGGCAAGCCCAGAGCGGGCACCCCTCCACAAGAGGGGAACGAGATCAGAGATCAAGGATCGGTACAATAGCGCTTATTGTCGCCTTTCAACTACAACGATGCCGCAAAGAAAACTCTGGTCAGCTCTTCTCGACGCCTGCTTCCCGGCGCGTTGCGTGTCGTGCGGCCAGCAGGCGCAACACGGCGCGTGGTGCCGCGCTTGCCACACGGCGCTGCCGCGCATCGAAAAAGGTTGCGTGCGCTGCGCCGCGCCGTTGTCGGCTTCGTCGGGAACATTGTGTGGCGCGTGCCTGAATCGTGCGCCGCCCTTCGATGCGACGCTCGCTGCCTGTCGCTACACCTTTCCGCTCGATCAATTGTTGCAGGATTTCAAGTATGGTCATCACTTGGCGTTGGCCGCGCCGCTGGCGCAACTGCTCATCGAAGATTGTCAACGCGCGTTGGCGTCGCCCTCGGAGGATTCGCCTTTTCGTGAAGCGCCGACGCACATCGTTGCCATGCCGCTGGCGGCGGCGCGGCAAATCGAACGCGGCTTCAATCAGGCACAAGAGCTTGCGCATCTTGTCGCTGCGGCGTTGAAATTGCCGCTGCTGACCGATGCCTTGATACGCGCCAAAGACGCGCCGAAACAAGCGACTCTGCCGTGGCGCGAGCGGCACAAAAATGTTCGCGGCGCGTTCGCGTGCCGCCGCGATCTTTCCGGCTGCCGCGTTCTGCTCATCGACGACGTGATGACCACCGGCGCAACCGTCGCCGCCGCCACGAAAGCATTGCGTGACGGCGGTGCGGCAAAAGTTTTTATCGGCGTGGCGGCAAGAGCGAGCGTGACGCAGGAAACGGGAGTGCCGTGAGCAGGGATCGGGGATCAGGAATCAAACGTAGGGGCGACCGTCCTCGGTCGCCCGCAAAAATTTCAAAACGTACCGTATTTGTTGTTTGCTCTACCGCGCCGGAACCAAAGAAATCGCTCCCTATTCCGCCGCCCTGCGATGCTCGGCGGCTTCAAGGGGAGATTAAAATCGCGCCGATAGGAAACAAAAATGTTTACTGTAGAAAAAAAGCGCGCTTCGGAAAGGCTCCTTTTGAAAGGGGGCGCCCCGAAAGGGGCGGGGGTTTGTACTCTCGCCGGAGGCGAGAGTGTGAGAGAGGGAACAGGGGAGAGGGGTAAACGTGAAAGGTAAACGCGAGGAGCAAGCGCACAGCGCAAGGTTGCGGGTAAAATACGAAGGAGTTTTGTTCAAAACAAATTTTCTTTCACATGCTCTCCATCGTCCTCGTTCAACCTGAAATTCCGCCGAACACCGGCAACGTGATTCGCCTGGCGGCCAACACCGGCGCCGCGCTGCATCTGGTCGAGCCGCTGGGTTTTGCGCTGGAAGATCGCGCGCTGCGTCGCGCCGGCCTCGATTACCACGAATACGCGCGGGTGCGCGTTCACGCCGATTGGGCGGCTTGTCGCGCAACGATCAACGCGGCGCTTGCCGAGGTTGCGCCGCCGCCGCGCTGGTGGGCGCTGACGACCAAAGGTGGCGGCTCATTATTTGAGGCGCGTTTCGGCGCGCACGATGTGCTCGTCTTTGGGCGCGAAACGGCAGGATTGCCGAACGAAGTTCTCGCTGATTTTTCGAGTGAAACACGATTGCGCATACCGATGCGCGAAAACGTTCGCAGTTTGAATCTTTCCAACGCCGTCGCCGTGGCGGTCTATGAGGCGTGGCGACAGACGGGTTTCCAATAAATTTTTGTTCACCCTCGCCCCAAACACGCTTCAAGCATCGTTTGCCACGGCGGCAATGAAACGCCGAACGTTTGCTGCAATCGTTCTGACGACAAAACGCCATAAGCGGGACGCGCCGCAGGCAGCGGGTATTCGGCAGTGGTGATCGGAATCAGTTGTGGGCGTTTGCTTTCGGCGGGCAGCGCCGCGAAAATTGCTTCCGCAAAACCGAACCAACTCGTTTGCCCGCTCGCCGATAAATGATAGAGGCCGGCATGTTCGCGCAAGCGCGTTTTGCCGAGCGCGACAAGTTGAGCAGTTGCCGCCGCCAGCGCTTCGCTATCGTTAGGCACGCCGATCTGGTCATCGACGATGCGCAAAGTGTCGTGCTCATTCGCCAGATGCCGCATGGTCAACAAAAAATTGCGCCCGGTCAATCCATAGACCCAACTCGTCCGCAAAATCAGCGCGTCGGCGCCCATTTGTTGAATGGCGATTTCACCGGCGCGTTTGCTGAGGCCGTATTCGTTGCGCGGGTGCGTGGCGTCGCTTTCGACATACGGCGTTCGCTTTTTCCCGTCGAACACATAGTCGGTCGAGTAGTGAATGAACATCGCGCCGCAACGTTTCGCTTCTTCGGCGAGAATCCCCGGCGCGACGCCGTTGACTTGTTGCGCCAGCGCCGGTTCCTGCTCGGCGCGATCAACGGCGGTGTAAGCGGCAGCGTTGATGATGAAATCGGGAGCGTAGTCGCGGATGATTTTGATGGCCGTGTGCGGTTGCGTCAAATCGACGTGGTTTTGAGCGGCTTCCCGCGTTGTCGTCAACAGCGTCGTTTGCGGAAAAACTTGCGGCAACTGCCGCGCCAGCGCGCTGCCGATCTGGCCGTCGCCGCCGATCAACAGCAGCCGCGTGAAATCTTCACTCGTGCTCACGAATAAACCTCGGCGTCTTTCAACAAAACGCCGGCGGCGTCTTTCGCGGCCAGAACGGGCGCTTCGACAAGCCCCCATTCGATCGCCAGCGCCGGGTCATTCCACAGCAAAGTGCGCTCGTATTCGGCGTGCCAGTAATCGGTGGTCTTGTACAAAAACTCGGCCGTTTCGGAACGCACGACGAAGCCGTGTGCAAAACCCGGAGGAATCCACAACATTCGCTTGTTTTCCGCCGACAACGTCACGCCGACCCAGTGCCCGAATGTCGGGCTGCTGCGGCGCAGATCGACAGCCACGTCGAACACTTCGCCGACAATCGCGCGCACCAGTTTCCCCTGCGCATGCTCAATCTGATAATGCAAACCGCGCAGCACGTTTTTCGTCGAATAAGAATGGTTGTCCTGCACGAAATCGACATCGAGTCCGGCGTCGGCCAGCGTTTTGCGATTCCAGCTTTCAAAGAAAAAACCCCGCGCATCGGAGAATACATGCGGTTCGAGAATTTTGACGTCGGGAATGGTGGCGGCGATGATGTTCATGATAGCAATCTTTTCGTTATTGTTTTTTCCCTCTCCTTGCCCCCTTTTGAAAGGGGGTGGCGCGCAGCGCCGGAGGTTTGTCGGGGGAGGGTTATGTGTAATAAACACATTTTAATTGGGCCTATCAACTTCCCCACACCGGTGCGTCGAGCAAGCGCAACAAGTATTGGCCGTAACTGTTTTTCGCCATCGCGTTGCCCAACGCGCGCAATTGCGTCTCGTCGATCCAGCGTTGGCGGTACGCAATTTCTTCGGGGCAGGCGATTTTGAGTCCTTGCCGCCGCTCGATGGTTTCGATGTATTGCGCGGCTTCGAGCAACGATTCATGCGTGCCGGTGTCGAGCCACGCCATCCCGCGCCCCATCAGTTCGCAACGCAAATCGCCGCTCGCCAGATAAGCGCGATTGACATCGGTGATTTCCAGCTCGCCGCGCGCCGACGGCTTCAACGTCGCCGCAATTTCGCACACCCGCGCATCGTAGAAGTACAACCCCGTCACCGCGTAGCGCGACTTCGGCGTTTTCGGTTTTTCTTCGAGACTGATGACTTTTCCCTGCGCGTCAAATTCGGCAACGCCGTAACGTTCGGGATCGGACACCGGATAAGTGAACACCGTCGCGCCTTCGCGTTGCGCGTTAGCGTGTCGCAATTGCGCCGGCAAATCGTGGCCGTAAAAAATGTTGTCGCCCAACACCAGCGCCGAAAGTCCGCCGTCGATAAAATCGCGGCCGATGATGAAGGCTTGCGCCAAGCCGTCGGGCGACGGCTGCACCGCGTAAGAAAAATGCAAGCCCCACGCTTTGCCGCTGCCGAGCAGTTGCTTGAAGCGCGGCGTGTCTTCCGGCGTCGAGATCAACAGAATGTCGCGGATGCCGGCCAGCATCAACACCGACAGCGGATAATAAATCATCGGTTTATCGTAAACCGGCAGAAGCTGTTTGGAAACGACTTGCGTCACCGGATACAAGCGCGTCCCCGAACCGCCGGCGAGAATGATGCCTTTGCGTGAGTGTTGTGGTGAAGTCATCGCGGTTCCTCTCGCTTTGGTTATTGCGCGTAGTGTAAATCAATCCACTGCTGATACGTTTTGCTGGTGACATTCGTCAACCACACTTCGTTATCGAGATACCAGCACACGGTGTGCGTCAAACCGCTCTCGAAAGTTTCGGCGGGTTGCCAACCGAGTTCGCGGCGAATTTTTGCGGCGTTGATCGCATAGCGGCGGTCGTGTCCGGGACGATCCTTGACGAAAGTGATTTGCGAAGCGTAATCGTGCCCCGGCTTCAATGTTGACAACACGCGGCACAGCGCATGAACCACATCGAGGTTTTTCATTTCGGCGTTGCCGCCAATGTTGTACACCTCGCCGGGAACGCCGCGTTCGAGCACGGCGCGAATGGCGGCGCAGTGATCGCCGACATACAACCAGTCGCGCACATTTTGGCCGTCGCCATACACCGGCAACGGTTTACCTGCCAGCGCGTTGACGATCATCAACGGGATGAGCTTTTCCGGAAACTGTCGCGGCCCGTAATTGTTTGAACAGTTGGTGGTCAGCGTCGGCAAACCGTAAGTGTGATGGTACGCGCGCACGAGATGATCGGACGACGCCTTCGACGCAGAATAAGGACTGTTCGGCGCATACGGCGTGGTTTCTGAAAAGGCAGGGTCGTCCGCACCGAGCGAGCCGTAAATTTCATCGGTCGAAACATGCAGAAAACGGAACGCCCCCTGTTCGCTTTCGGGCAACGCGCTCCAGTAAGCGCGCGCCGCTTCCAATAATGTGAAAGTGCCAACGACGTTGGTTTGAATGAACGCCGCCGGTCCGTGGATCGAACGATCCACATGACTCTCTGCTGCGAAATGAACGATGGCGCGCGGGCGGTGTTCGTTCAACAGCCGCGTAAGCAACGCCCCGTCGCCGATGTCGCCGCGCGCAAAAACATGGCGCGCGTCATCTTTCAGCGCCGCCAAGTTGCCGAGGTTGCCGGCATACGTCAGCTTGTCGAGATTGAGTACGGGCTCGGCGAACTGCGCCAGCCAGTCCAGAACGAAATTCGAGCCGATGAAACCGGCGCCGCCGGTAACGAGAATCATGAAGTTCTCCGAAAAGCAAGAAACGCTATTGTACGACAGAGCGAGGCTTGCGGCAGGCATCGCCATGCGCACCTTCCAAGCGTAACGCATTCCTTTTCCGTTCTGCCGCGCCGTACGCGCCCGGCGGGCGTGTGACTAAGATTTTCTTTTGCGTGAATAACAAACCCCCTGTCGGCTTTGCCGACATCCCCCTTTCAAAAGGGGGCTTTGCGTAGTAGGGGCACGGCGCGGCGTGCCCCTACGGCCACAGCAAACACAACCGTTTTCTATTGGCACGATTCAACTCCTCCCCTTGACGCCGCCGAGGGCGGCGTCCCCTACGCTCTTCGCCACTTCAGATACCACTCAACAAACCGCTTCAATCCTTTTTCAAGCGGCGTATTCGGCGCGAAGCCGGTCACTTGGGTGAGCCGCGACACGTCGGCGTAGGTCGCCACGACATCGCCCGGTTGCATCGGCTGGTTGTCGCGGATCGCTTCTTTGCCGAGCGCGCGCGATAGTGTGTCGATGAAAGTTTCCAGCGCCACGGCCTTGTTGCCGCCGATGTTGTAGATCGCGGCCGGCGCGCCGGTGACGTGATCGGCATTCGGCAAACGCACGGCGATGCGAACCACGCCTTCGACGATGTCGTCAACGAAGGTGTAATCGCGCTGCATCTTGCCGTGGTTGAACACTTTGATCGGACGGCCCGACAAAATCGCGTCGGCAAACAGCATCGGCGACATATCGGGACGCCCCCACGGGCCATAGACGGTGAAGAAGCGCAAGCCGGTCGTTGGCAGTTTGAACAAATGGCTGTAACTGTGCGCCATCAGTTCATTGGCTTTCTTCGTCGCCGCGTACAAACTGACGGGATGATCGGTCGGCTGGTCTTCGGAAAACGGCAGCGTGTGATTGGCGCCATAAACCGACGACGACGAAGCATAGACCAG
Source organism: Burkholderiales bacterium (assembly GCA_031283405.1). Classification (GTDB taxonomy): domain Bacteria; phylum Pseudomonadota; class Gammaproteobacteria; order Burkholderiales; family Casimicrobiaceae; genus UBA931. Next base: position 7,307 of record JAITBX010000133.1, read on the forward strand.
ATGGCGAACGCGGTGATGGCGGCAGCCTTCGAGAATGTGGCCGAAGGCCGTTACGTTATTGCGAAGATACACGTCAGGATGATCGAGCGAGTAACGCACGCCCGGCTGCGCTGCCAGATGAATGATGTGCGTGAAACCGCCGTCGCGGAACAAGTTGCGCGCGGCGTCGGCGTCGGCCAGATCGAGACGATATAGCGAGAATTGCGGAAGCGTTGTCAGCCGCGCGGCGCGCGCTTCTTTCAACGCCGGATCGTAATACGGTTCGAAGTTATCGACGCCGGTGACGCGCGCGCCGTCGCGGCACAAACGTTCAACGACGTGCATGCCGATGAAACCGGCGCTGCCGGTAACGAGGACATGATCGTGTTCGGAAAAGGTGAGCGAAGGAATGGTTGCAATGCGAGTCATGATGCGGAGGAATCGTGAGGAGTTTTTTCAGTAAGCGCTTTCTCATTCTCTGCATTTTTTTGCAGTGCGTAAAGTTTGGCGTGCTTGAGAAAACCGGCGAAAGCGCCGATAGCGATGTGCGCAAAGCCGGCGGAACCATCGAGAAAGCCGCGCTTGAGGAAATAGAAGCGAACAAAACGCGCCAACGGCGAAGCGAACATTTGCCAGCCGGTGGCGCGCGCGCCGGCAGCAAACAAGCGCTCGGCTTGCGTCGTTGTATAACGATTTTGCTTCGCCAGATAAGCATCAAGCAATTCGGCGGAAGCGTGCAGCAAATCGCCGGAGAGGCGCTCCGTTTTGCCGTCAACCAGCACTTTCTCGTGTACGGCGTCGTCGCTCCAGCGCGCGCGGCGACGATCGAACAAGCGCACCGTCCAATCGGGATAGCCTTCGCCGTGCGACAACCAGCGATTGAAAAAACGATTGCGGCGGCACAACGCATACGCCGCCGCCCGTTCACCTTCCGGTTGCACGAAAACGGCGGCGATGGATTGCGCCAACGCATCGCTGATGCGTTCGTCGGCATCCAGACACAACACCCAATCGTGCCGCGCCGCTGCCACCGCCGCATTTTTTTGCGCGCCGAAACCCAGCCACGGCTGCTCGATGAAACGCGCGCCGAATTGCGCGGCGATGTCGCGCGTTTTGTCCGTGCTGCCGGAATCAACGATGACGATCTCCGCCACCCACGGCGATGCCGACGCCAAGCAAGCGGTTAACTCCGCTTCGGCGTTTTGAGTAATCAAAACCAGCGATAAAGGCAAATGCGTCGGAAGATGGTCGGAAGCAATCATGTCAGTCCATAGCGCGCCACTCTCGCTTTTCGAAATCGTAGAAATTCCGATAAAAGGGAGGAATGATCGTATAGAAAAATGTAGGCTCGTTTTTTCTCGCTGTCGGAGAATAGCGATAATAAAAGGTGTTGAGGGAAAGGTTGTATTTTGCCAAGGGAATGTGACCCATAAATTCGGGCGCCATCACTTCAAGAGACTTGGGATAATCGCCGTATTTGACATGATACGCTTCAATCGCTGCCACTATGTTTTCCGCTCTGTGGCGCGCCAGAATATTATTGCCGATGTTTATGCCCAACGCCAAGACTGCCGCTGCAACATAAATGGTGTAATTACGGATCAACAGCTTGGAAAAGGGGCGCCCGAAAAGGCCATACCGAGTTGCCGCGAATGAAAATTTCAGAAAAACGGCGACGATCACCAATATTGAAATCACCCACGAATCAAACAAAAAAGCATCAAAAAAAATGAGCAACAGCCCAAACCAAAGCGCTCTTAGCAAAGAAGAGTGCCACGAAAATGTTTTACCAACAGGCAGTTGGTCGGTATCCATGATTTTATTGGCGGCTGCAAGAAGGTTCTATTATCGCGTGATTTTCCGATTTCGTCGCTATCCTCTCTCAAAGAAGGCATTCAACGCTGCGCGTATCGTGTCACAGCGACCACATTCGTTGCCGATAGGCACGATTTCAGCCTCTCCTTGAAGCCGCCGAGCATCGCAGAGACAGGGCGAGGGTTGTTCGAGCGACCCTCTGACTTTTCAGGATCGCGAGTTCCCGAGCACCTGCACCGTTCGAGAAGCGCCGGACTCGCCCTGCCGGGCGAGTCCGGCGCAATCAGAACAAGAAACGAATGCTCTGCGCTGAAAAATTTGCGGGCGACCGAGGGCGGTCGCCCCTACGTTCGCAGACCGAAGTGGTTATTGCGGGCGGGAGAATGCCGCCCCTACGCCCCCTCACCCGCCCTCCTTATTTGGGATGACGATTATTGGCAAGAATAACGCTACAATGCCGTATTCGCTTTCATGAGCCGAATAATTTCGGCGCTGCGCTGCCCGATACTTCACATGCCCATCTCCATTCTCATCATTCGCACTTCTTCGCTGGGCGACGTGGTTTACGCCAGCGCGGTGCTGCATGATATTCGGCAGGCGCTGCCCGATGCGCAGATCGACTGGGTGGCCGAAGAAGCGTTCACGGCAGTGCCGCAACTGGCGGGCGCGCGCCGTGTGATTCCTTTTGCGCTGCGCCGCTGGCGGCGGCGCTGGTACGATCCGCAGAATTGGCGCGAGCTGGCCGCGTTCCGGCGAACGCTGCGCGAAACGCACTACGATGTGGTGATCGATTTGAACGAGCAAGTCAAGAGCGCGCTGATTGCGCGTTCTGCGTTCGGCGTTCGTCACGGTTTCGACCGCGCGTCGATCCGCGAACCGCTGGCGTGTTTGCTGTATCAGGCGACGCATGCCGTGCCGCGCAATCTGCATTTCGTCGAGCGCTGTCGCCGCTTGACGGCGGCGGCGTTGCATTACACTGCGGAGGGCGCGCCGTGTTGGCAGTGGACATGGGAAGCGCCGGCGCTGTCGAATGTGCTGTTGCCGTCGCCGGATGCGCCTTATGTGATGCTGCTGCATGCCACCTCGCGCGACGACAAATTGTGGCCGGAAGAATGTTGGCGTCGCTTGATTCGCTATTGCCGCGAGCGCGGACTTTTGACGCTGTTGCCGTGGGGCAATGCGAAGGAGCAAGCGCGCAGCGAGCGCTTGGCGAATGGTTATGATAACGCGCGGGTGTTGCCGAAAGCGTCGCTGCCGGAGCTGGGCATGTTGCTGAAAAACGCGCGTTGGACAGTGGGCGTTGACACCGGCCTGACGCATTGGTCGGCGGCATTGAGCACACCGACGGTCGCCATTTTTACCGCGACATCGCCGCGCCGATTGGGCGTCGGCATTCAGGGCGCGCACGCGATCGACTTGGGCGAAGTCGGCGCGTTGCCCAGCGTCGATGCCGCGCTGACGGCGATTGATACGCTAATGAATGCTTCAGTAAAAAGCGTGAATGAAAACAGCGAAGCGCCACATCGTCAACACGAACGAGGCGACATCTGATGTTTTGGCGCGTGTGTTATTCGCTGCTCGGCGCGCTGCTTTTACCGCTGTTGTTCGTTCGCTTGTGGTGGCGCGGCCGAAAAAATCCTGGCTATCGGAAAAACATCGGGGAGCGTTTCGGGTGTTACGCGACAACGCCGTTACGCAACACGATCTGGATTCACGCGGTTTCCGTCGGCGAAACGCGCGCCGCCGCGCCGCTGATCGCGCTGCTCGAACAACGTTATCCCGAGTCGCCCATCGTGCTGACCCACATGACCGCGACCGGTCGCGCGACCGGCGAAACCTTGTTCGGCAATCGCATTACACAATTCTGGCTTCCCTACGATTACCGTTTCGCCGTGCGGGCGTTTTTCGATCATGTTCAGCCGAAATGGGCGCTGCTGATGGAAACCGAAATATGGCCGAACGCGATTACCGAATGCGCGCGCCGCCGTCTTCCCTGTTTTCTTGTCAACGCCCGCATGTCAGAGCGCTCTGCTGCGCGTTACGCCCGCCTCGCGTCGTTCACGCGACCGCTCTTTGCAATGCTGACCGGCATTGCCGCGCAGACGGAAGACGATGCGCAACGGTTTCGTGAACTCGGTGCGCGTGACGTGACCGTCACCGGCAATCTCAAATTCGACATCAACGTTCCGGAAAATGCGCGGTCATTGGGCGCGGTTTTGCGCCAACGGTTTTGTCAAAAGCCCGGTCAGCGGCCTGTCTGGATCGCGGCATCGACGCGCGCATCGGCAAACAGCAGCGAAGAAGCGCTGTTGCTCGACGCGCTGCAACGGCAGCCGGATGCTTTGCCGCCGCGCACCTTGACCGTCATCGTGCCGCGCCATCCTGAGCGTTTTGAAAATGTGGCCGCACAACTGCGCGCGCGCAACCTCGCGTTCGTCAAACGCAGCGATGAAGCCGATGTGCCGCCGGAAGTTTCCTTCGTGCTCGGCGATTCGATGGGCGAGATGTTTGCCTATTACGCCGCCGCCGATCTCGCTTTCGTCGGCGGCAGTTTGTTGCCGCTCGGCGGGCAGAATTTGCTCGAGCCGTTGGCGATGGGCGCGTCGGCATTGATTGGCTCGCACACGTTCAACTTCAAAGACATCAGCGCCGCCGCTTGCGCCGCCGGCGCCGTCATGCGGGTCAGCGACGCCGATGAACTCATCGTTCGTGCCGGCGCATTATTGCGAAGCGACGAAACAAGAAACGCCATGCGCGACGCCGGTCTCCGCTTTTTGCAAGAGCATCGCGGCGCTGCGGAGAGGTTGGCGCAGTGGTTGGGCAGATACGGCGCGGGAATCAGTAAAAAGAACAATCCCTGATTACAAAAAATATTTGCAAATAAAGCGCACTTCAAAACACTGACCTTCCCCCGAAATTTCGCCTTCCAAAGGATAAGCGTTAATCTAAACGACATGGAAGGAAAAAGCAATGAAGATACCGAA
>JAITBX010000138.1 GCA_031283405.1 Burkholderiales bacterium
TTCTCGGCGGCGACGGCACCATGTTGTCGTTCGCGCGTCGGCTGGCGCCGTTCAACGTGCCGCTGATCGGCATCAATCAAGGCCGGCTGGGATTTCTCACCGACATCCCGCAAGCGTACATGGAGATCATGCTCGGCGATATTCTCGACGGCAGCTTCGTCGAAGAAAAACGAACCATGCTGAAAGCGAGCGTTTTGCGGGAATCCGGCGTCGCGCCGAATGAAGCCCGCGCTCTGAACGACATGACGATCAGCCGCGGCTCCAGCGGCGCAGTCATTGATCTGGCTATCGCTATCGACGATCAGTTTGCTTATTCGTTGCGCGCCGACGGCATCATCATCGCCACGCCGACCGGCAGCACCGCTTATGCGCTTTCCGCCGGCGGCCCCATCGTCTCGCCCACTCTGCCGGTTTTCATTCTGGTGCCGGTCGCGCCGCACGCGCTGACCCATCGCCCGATCGTTATTCCCGAAACGGCCAAGCTCACCATCACGGTCGAAAACGGCAGCGACGTTTCGTTGCACGCCGATTCGCAAGCGCATATTCCGTTGAAGGAGGGAGAGCAGATCATCATCGAGCGCTCGCCGTACAAAGCCCGATTGCTGCACCCTTCGCGTTACGATTATTTTTCGATGCTGCGTCAGAAACTGCACTGGACGGAAACGCCGGAACGATTGCGGGTCGCGCTCGACGAACCGCTGCTCTGAGTCGCGCATCAGCATGCTGCACTGGCTCTCGATCCGAAACTTCGTTCTGGTTGAAACGCTCGATATCGAGTTCGGAGCGGGCTTCACTGTTCTGACCGGCGAAACCGGCGCCGGCAAATCGATTTTGCTCGACGCCATCGGCTTGGCGCTGGGCGATCGCTTTGAAGCGCGCCAGTTGCGCGTCGGCACGGATCGCGCCGAAATCTCCGCCGGTTTCGTCATCGCAGAAAAAAACCTCGCTCACGATTGGCTCGTCGAACACGACCTTCTCGACGACGATGCGCACACGCTGGTCTTGCGGCGCACGCTCGACGCCAACGGCAAAAGCCGCGCCTGGATCAACGGCCATCCGGCGCCGCTGACGCAGCTTGCCGAACTCGGCGCCCTGCTCCTCGAATTGCACGGCCAACACGCCCACCAATCGCTGAGTCAAAGCAAGGCGCAACGTCACTGGCTCGACGCTTACGCCGACGCGTTGCCGCAAGTCGAAGCGGTGCGCGATGCCTGGCACAGTTGGCGCGTTGCGCAGCAAACGCTGGACAACGCCCGCGAGAAGCAGGAAACGCTGGCGAACGAGCGCGAGCGTCTGACGCTGCGCTACGACGATTTGCAAGCATTGGCAATGCAGGAGGGCGAATGGGAGCAACTGTCGTCTCGGCAAAACCAACTGGCGCACGCCGAAACACTGCTCACGACCGCGCGTGACGGCGCCGATCTTCTTTCCGAAGGCGAAGCGGCACTCTTGCCGCAGCTTCATCGCCTCATTCAAAACTTGCGCGACGCCGGCCAATACGACCCTGCGTTCGATACTCTCGCGCAGCAAATCGACAGCGCCGCCATCGACCTTGACGAAGCGGCGCGAACCTTGCGCGACGCCGCACACCATGTTGACCTCGATCCCGAAACACTGGCGGCAACCGAAACGCGGTTGACCGCGATCCACGATCTGGCGCGCAAATACCGCGCCCGCCCGGAAGCATTGCCGGCGCTGACCGCGGACACCGCCCAAGCGCTGGCGCGGCTCGAACAGGTCACCGATTTCGCCGCACTCGAACAAGCGCTGGCCGACAGCGAGCGCCGTTACCGTGACCACGCGCAAAAACTTTCGCAGTCCCGCCGTCGTGCCGCCCGCCAGCTTGCCGAAGCCGTCACCTCCGGCCTCGTCGCGCTGGCGATGCCAGGCGGGCGTTTTGAAGTCGCCGTCACTCTGGCGGCGCAGCCGGAAAGTTACGGCATCGATCACATCGAATTCAACATCTCCACCCACCCGGGCCAGCCGTTGGCGCCGCTCGCCAAAGTCGCCTCTGGCGGCGAGTTGTCGCGCATCGCGCTGGCGCTGCTGACCGTGCTGGCGCGCTCGGGCAGTGTGCCGACGCTGATCTTCGACGAAATCGACACTGGCGTCGGCGGCGCCGTCGGCCACGCCATCGGCCAGCGTCTGCGCGCCCTCGGCGGCGAAAAACAAGTGCTGTGCGTCACCCACTTGCCGCAAGTCGCCGCCTGCGCCCACCACCACTTTCAGGTGTCGAAAGAAGGCAACGACGAGAGCGTAAAGTGCCGCCTCGCCGCGCTCAACGCCTCGACCCGCGTCGAAGAAATCGCCCGCATGCTGGGCGGCGCGACAGTAACCACAAAAACTCGCGCCCACGCCCGTGAGCTGCTGGAAGCGGCGGTTTTATAAACCCAATAGGGCACGGTCAAAAAAACGCGCCAAAGGCGTGTGTCATCATAGCCTATGGCGTAGCCATAGGTTCCAATAATGGTAATTAGTGCGACCTTTCTCCTTCGCTACGATGACTCGATAGCCGCGCTTCTTATCCCGCTCGTCATCTCATTGGAACGTCAAGTAATGTAAACGTGTATACTTTGAAACTACAAAATGAGAGGAATCTCAATCATGCCCAAAGAAGCCGTTTTTACAATGAAATTGGAACCCGATCTGCGCGCCGACTTCATGGCCGAAGCCGAGGCCGCTCATCAACCTGCATCGCAAGTGGTTCGCAAGCTGATGCGAGATTTCATCCGAAGCCAGCGCGAAGCGCGGGAGCATGATGAATTCCTGCGCCGCAAGGTCGAAGCCGGTCGAGCGTCGATGCGCGCCGGTCTTGGCCGCTCAAATGAAGAAGTCGAAGCAGAATTCGCCGCGCGGCGCGCCGATGTCGCCAATCAAGCATGAAGGTCATCTGGACGCCGGAAGCGCAACAGGATCGCGTTGACGTTTGGGATTACATCGCTGCTGACAATCCTTGGGCAGCGGTTCGGGCGGATGATTTGTTTTATGAAATCGAGGGCGAGACGGTGTGGATACTGACCCTGATTCATACGGCCAGACAGTGGCCGCCCGTGCGAGGCTAACCCGATTTGCGAATTTTTTCAAACTCTTATTTTTCAAACCAGAACGCTGCCTCGTTTTATAGCGCTTTCAAAAAATCCGCGTAGAATAGAAAAATCCCTTTGTGTACCCGAAGGACTCACCCCATGAAAAACACTTCGTTTCGTTCCGCTTCGATAATCGCCGCTCGCCGTCTCTCGTCTGTGTCGGCATGCTTGGCAGCCTGTGGCCTGCTCGCGCTGGCTTCATCCGCCGCAACGGCGGCAGAGCTTTACAAATGCGCCGGCGATGGCGGCGTCCCCACCTATCAGAATATGCCCTGCGCCAAGGGCAAAGAACTGCGCAATATGTCCAGCGAGGACACTTTGTCGGTG
>JAITBX010000149.1 GCA_031283405.1 Burkholderiales bacterium
CGCCGGCGCTGCACACCACGCCGTAATAAACGCCATGCGCGGCGATGTCGGCTTCCAACGCCTGCTTCGCCGCTTCGCGGTCGGCGATGTCGAACATCAGCAAACGCGCCTGCCGCCCCTGCGCTGCGATGGCCGCGACGGCCGCCTCGCCCTGCGCGCGTTGACTGCGACAATGGACAACAATGTCGAACCCGTCCTCCGCCAAGCGCAAAGCGATGGCGCGACCGATGCCTCGGCTCGCGCCGGTGACAAGAACGGTTCGGGAGGATGGTGGGGACATGTTTGTTTTCCGGGGAGCGAAAGGCGTCATTGTAGCTCAGGGAGCCGCTGAACAAGTCGCCACGCTACGAACATGGCTCCTTCCCCCGTTAGGGGAGGGTTGGGGTGGGGGCGGCAAAATCAATGTCGAAAGCGCCCATCCCCGCCTTCCCCCAGAGGGGGAAGGCGTATCAGCGCTACGCCTGAACGCCGGCGCGGGAAACCGAAATCTGCCGCAAATACGCTTCCAGATCATCGGGCTGAAACACCAGCAAAGCGGCTTCGGCTAATACGGCGTCGGCAGCAGCGTCGGCATCTCGCACCGCGCAACGCATCGCCACGACGCCGCCGTCGCTCGATAACTCCTCGTCGGCGGTAATGCGCAAAACGCTACCGGCGCGGAACTGCGGCGCATGGCATCGGTAATGGCGCGTTCCGACCAGAAAGCCGATCCTGACTGGCAATCCCTTCTCCAGCGCCCGCCAACCGGCCAGCACGCCGACGGTTTGCGCCATGTATTCGATGCCGACCCAGCCGGGAACGGCGGCGCCGTCGCAGAACGGGCTGTCCACTTTCAGGGCGACTTCGCAAACGACGTGCGCCTCGGCGACTTCGACAATGCGGTCGAGCAAAACCATCGGCGGACGGTGCGGCAGATATTCAGCGATCGGGCGGTAAGTCATGGCTTGGATGTTTTCTTTCTACACATGTTTTCCCCTCTCCCGCTTGCGGGAGAGGGTGGCCGAAGGGCGGGAGAGGGGGAAGCCTTTGCATCGAGAACGCCTTACACTGTTTTTAACACCAGCGCGGTATTGCTGCCGCCGAAGGCAAACGAGGTGGACAGCGCCGTCTGCACTTTCGCGGTCGCGCCTGCTGCCGCCAGCGACAACGCCGGATCGTCGGGGTCTTGAACGCCGTCCCACAAATGCGGCGGCAGACGATGCGCGCTGTCGGTCAGCGTCAACCAAACCAGCGCTGCTTCCACCGCGCCGGCCGCGCCCAGCGTGTGGCCGGTGAGTGGCTTGGTGCTGCTGGCCGGGCAATGCGGAAAGAGCTTCGAGATCACGCGGCTTTCCATCGCGTCGTTGTGGCGCGTGGCGGTGCCGTGCAGATTGACGTAGCCGATGTCGGTCGCCGAGCAACCGGCGCGGTTCAGCGCTTCGAGAATAGCGGCGGTCGCGCCGGCGCCTTCGGGATCGGGCGCCGAAATGTGATGGCCGTCGGACGCTTCGCCCCATCCGGCCAGCGTGACCGCGTGTTCGTCTCCGTCACTCTGTCGCCGCATCAAAAAGAGCGCCGCGCCCTCGCCGATATTGATGCCGCAACGGTTGGCCGAAAACGGCAAGCACGGCGCTGCGCTGACCGCTTCGAGCGACGAAAATCCGGCGATGGTAAAACGGGTGAGCGTATCAACGCCGCCGGCAATCACCAAATCGGCCAGCCCCGCGCGCAACAACCGCGCGCCGCTTATCAGCGCTTTGGCGCTTGACGTGCACGCTGTCGAGACGCTGTAAACAGAGCCGGTGCAACCGAGATGCTCGGCCAACATCCGCGCCGAAGAGCCAAGCTCCTGCTGGCTGAAATGAAAACCTTCGGGGAAATAACCGTTCTGACAATGAAACTGAACGGCGTCCTCACTTTCGCCGATGCCCGTCGTGCTGGTGCCGAGAATCACGGCGATGCGATGCGCCGGGATATCGCGCGCCTGTTCGTGGAAGGCGGCCTCGATTTGCGCGAACGTCGCCAGCAGCAAAGCGTTGTTGCGCGACCTTTGCGGCAGCGGAAACCCGTCGAGCGACGGCAACGGCGTATCGACATGACCGAGCGTCAGCATCCGCCCCGGACTGTAAGTATCGCTGCGACGCATGCCCGGACTCACGCCGGAGAACAACGCTTCGCGGACATTCTCAAGTCCGTCACCCAAGGCGCAAACGATCGCCGGCGGCAACAAGATGATAGGGCTAAGGTTCATCGTCTTTCGCCTCGTTTTTTACATCGTGACTGTCAAGCGTCAGTTGATAATGCAACGCATGGTTATCCAGCACCGTGCGTCCCTGCCAAGACGAGCCGTCAAAATAGCGAATGGAAATGTTGAGCGCGCCGTCGAGAAACACTTGCCGCGCCCCCTTTTCTTCGCTCACCGTCCAACCGGACGGCAACGCGGCGCGCAGCGTATCGAGCGGCGCATAAATCAACAACAAATCATTCATGATGCGCGCCGCCGACAAACCATTGGGCAAGGGCTTCGTTTCGACGATTTCTTTTCCGTCGTAATCGAAACTGAACAAACGCGCGCCCAACGCCATGCCGATCACCGTCATCGTGTCGGCACGAATGTCGAACACCATCTCCAGCGTTTTTTGCTCGCCGTTGCGAGTGATCGTCGCCCGCTGCTCGATGGTTCGCGGCGCAAACGCCGACGGAGAAATTTTCAAGAGCGCCAACCCGCCGGAAAGCCAGAAAGAGGCGCAAGCGGTCAAACTCAGCGCCGCCAGCGAAATAAAAACGCCGCCGAAAACAACACGAACATCACGGCCACGGGCGAACGCGCGCCGCCGAATATTCTCTCTCCGGCAGCAGTCGTTGGGCGGCGTCAAAAGCGGTGGCGTCGGCTGGCTCATGATTTACTTGCATAAAGGTTAAGCATTGTAGCAGTTGTTGTTTTTTATTACCCGTCTCGGCGAACAGGCAACGACCCCGCCCCCGCTCGTCGCCCGTCATTTCGCCGGAACGCTCACCTGATCGGCGCGCAGCCAGCCGGCGCGAATGCCTTTGTAGCCTTCCCTGTAAGGGTCTTGCAGCACCAGCCAATCGCTTTTCCAATCCACGACAACGAACAGCCAACGCTGTTTTTTTTCGCCGTTTTTCCCATCGCTTTTCTCTTCCGTTTCGCCTAAACCGCGCCCACCCGCTCCGGCCAGATAAACGCGAACGACATTGCCAAACGCGGCATGGCCGAGAAACACGCTTTGACCCATATCGAAGCCGTCGGATATTTTAGGAGAAGAGCGAAGCCTGACCGGATAGCGCGTTGAAAAAGTGCGCGCCTGATCGTAGCGCCGCTCGGACAGCACCGTCTCTTTGAGAATCACCATATCGTCGTCCCGACTATCAATGGAAACGCCGTTCATGTAATAGTTGTCGACCCGCGACGCGCAGCAGCCGGGCTCCACGCTCACCGTCTTCTTGCCGTCCGGCGACACACGAAGCAACAAACGCTCCGACATCACCAGTCCTTTCATCGTATAACCCTCGGCAGAACCGAACCAGACAATGGTTACGACTCCTTCCGAACAATGCCTGCTGCCCGAATAAACAACGTCCAAGAAGCCATCCTGATTCCAATCGATGCGGCGAAATGCTGCGAGATTCTCCGCTTTAAACGTGCGCTCGATAAACTCACACTCAGCGCTTTTCAACACAACTTCCACCGAAGAAAACTGCTGCGCATCTTGGGAGCGAAACGCTTGCGCCAACGGCGCTTTCAGGTTTTCAAATTCAGCCGCTGTAAGCGCGGGATAATCAGTAAAAAGCGGCCAAGATCGAGACTCTGGAAAAAGAGTGTCGGATACAGCAGGAAAATCCGGCTCGTTTTGCGCCAGACATGGCGAAGCAAGCAACCACGACGCCAGCAAAGCAAAAAGAGCGCGAAGGATAGGAGATTGCTTCATGGCGGTCAGGCCGATGGCGTTGGTTTTTTCCACCCACTCCTTGACGCTGAGCTTGTAGCTGTTCAGTCCTGCCTGACTTTTAATTGCAGCGAATTCGCCGTAATTGAAATCCGGGTTATGAACCTGCTCCCAAATGCCGAGGAACTCCACGGTATTGCGGTTGCGCAGCCAGTCGGAGATGAAGAAGTCGCCATCTTTGGCTCGCAGCATGTCCGTAAGCGAAATGAAATCCATGTCGTTCTCGCTGCAAATGGCAATCATCGTGCCCTTGACTTCGATTTTTGCTGCTTTCTTCATGTGTCCTCTCCTTCTTGCTTGTTCTTCAAAACCTCCACCCGAAACACCGGTGTCGCCAACCACGCCAAGCCGATCCCCAGCACGGTAGTTATCCCTATCGTTCGCAGCGCCGGCGTGCTGCTCGCGGCCAGCAGGCCGAACGACAGCAACGTTAATGATGCGGCGACGCAAATGGCGAGGAAGGCGCGGACGTCGCTCTTTTGCGAAATCAGAAACAATCCGTAGTCGATGCCCATGCCGAACACCAAGAGGAGCGTCAGCACGTTGAGCAGTTGCAGCGGAATGCCGGCGCAGCCCATGATGGCCAGCGTTCCCAGCGTAGCCAGCAGCGACGGCGCGATGACTCGCCATGTTCGACGACGGAAGAACATCAGCAACGCCAGCGGCGCCAACACATAGGCAGCAGCCAGCACGATGGACAGCAGCGTTCGATAACGCCCCATCAACGATGAAACTTCGGCGGTTTTATCGACCCATTGAACGTGCGCGTCGTTGAACGTTGCCAGTTGACGCGCGGTGTCGGCGTCGCTCAACCCTTTGAGCAACACGATGCTTGAATAGCTGCCGTCAGCGCTGCGACCTTGCCACAAGTAGCGCAGTGATTCTGTCGCCGGCTGCGCCAGCCATTCGTCCGCCGTCAGCGGCGCGTGTTGCGGAACGTCGATCCAATCGTCGGAGAGTTCCATTTCTTTCGCCAGCGCGGCGCGCGCGTCACGCAATTTTTGTTGCGCCTCTCGCGCCGTTTGTTGCCGCTCACGCGACGGCAGCCAACGAGAAGCTGCGTCGTAGCCGATGAGTTTGCCGGATGCGATCAGCGGCAAGAGTTTCGCCAACAACGCTTCTTCGCGCTGCAGCACTTCTTCGCTCGTCGCGCCGGTGATCAAAAAAAGTTGCGCCGGGCTGGGCAGTTCAAGCGCTTTGGCAACGTCGAGATGTTCGCGCAACAGTTGCGGATCGCTGTTGATCAGGCTGCGAATGTCGTCGTCCGTTTTCAGTTGCGAAATGCCCGCGCCGACAGCAACAGCAATCAGCGCAGTAAGAATCCTTTGTGCGGGCGTGGCGCGCCAACGCGGCCAGTGTTGGAGCACTCGCATCCATCGTTCGGCAAACGAGGTGACCGGCAACGATGAGGGCAGCAAATAAGGATGCCACAGCATGATCGTCAACCACGCGCCCATGATGCCGCTGACGGCGAAGCACGCCATTTGCCGCATGCCGGGGAACGGCATCAACAGCAAGCCGAGGTACGCCAGCGCCGGCGCGATCAACACCAACGACAACGGCGACAGCAATCGGCGAAAACGCGCCCAGCGCGATTCGGTATCGTTCAAATGTTGCGCGACCACCAACACGCCGTAGTCAACGGCGACGCCGATCAGACTGGCGCCGAACACCAGCGTCAGCGCGTGAAGACGATCGAACATCAACCACGTCAGCGACAACGCCGCCAATCCGCCGGCGGCAAGCGACAACAAAATCAATCGCAACGCTTTGAAGTTGCGAAAAACGAACCACGTCAACAACACGCAGCACAAGAGCGAGCCGCTGCCGATCAGCGACATTTCAAACTGCGCTTGTTGCGCCGCCGCCGTGGCGTGAAGAATAACGCCCGCCCGCAGCAGTTGCGCATCGGGAAATTGCTGCGCCAATTCTTTTTTAACGGCGGTGAGGTCGGCGGCGAGATGCTCTTGAAGGTCGGATGAAAACGCGCTGTCGGTCAGTTGATAAAGCAGCACCGCGTAGTAACGCTCTTTCGTTTGCGCCATCAGCGTGTCGCCATAGGGGCGCGCCGGACTGGC
>JAITBX010000175.1 GCA_031283405.1 Burkholderiales bacterium
AGCTGCGCAGCGCCCAATCCTTTTCCTGCGCTTGCCGTTTTGGCAGCAGCGGAAGCCATGTACGCCGTTCTCATTGCTTTCAAGCTGTGCCCCAGTTTCACGTGACCGACTTCATGGCCGATAACGAAACGAATTTCATCGTCGGTCATCTTGTCCATCAAGCCCTTGAAAACGCGAACGCTGCCGTCAGGTGTGGCGAAAGCGTTGACGTCGGTGACCAGATACACTTTGAAATTGATTTTCAAACCATCTTCGTTGGTCATGCCCTTGGTCAGATTGGCCAAACGTTGCGCGTATTTGTCGCCGGCCGGCGCGACGTGATTCTTCGCGTCCATCTGAACCATCATCTGCTTGGTCGTGGCTTGCAAATCGGCGTCACTGACCGTCGTTGCCTTGACGACATCCGTCGCCGCATCAACATTGATCTTGTCGAGCAAACCGGCTTTTACTCCGGTCGTCAAACAAGCAAAAAGAATCAGAGAGGACAATACCTTGCCGCTCGTGGTAAGTGTGCGAATCATGGGAAATACTCCTGAAGGATTGATGTAAACAGAATGCTACATTATTTCAACCAGAAACGCATCAGTCGCACGAAGTCAACGATAAAAATAAAAAGGGTTATGTGGTTTTCCAAACTTTCGTTCGCTTGCATGTAACCCTTTGATTTTTAAGAACAGTCAGCAAGACTCAAGCCCGCAACCGTCGAAGTCGCCGGGCGCGTGCTTTTTTGATGGCAAGATTGCCACAAAGTTGTCACGATTGATGCAAAAGCACACGATTCGAAAAACGCTGATTCGAGCCGAAGCCCAAAATGATGTATTGTTTTTCCTTCGACAAACTCAGGGCGAGCAAAATAAATCCATGTCTTCCATGAATCACGAACACGCTTTTTCCTTCTGGCCATTTCAAGACGCTATCAACACCGCCTCATTCACGACGCGACAAGTCTTGGAAGGGCTGCCGATTCTTGAGGTTTATCACGATCACGAAGGCGATTGGCAGTTTCTGTGCGGCACGACTCTTAATCCCAAGGATGGGAAAGTGGCATGCATGGGCTGCATGGTCGAGAGCGATCTCACGCTTGTCGAACTTGCAAATCTGCCGCACGGCTGGCGCGCCACGCGAATTGCCCCTGGTGCAGAATGGGTTAGGGAACCTTACGCCGACAGCGAAGAGGATGTTTGATGGGGTCGCGGCAAGCGCAAGCAAGAGACAAGGTAAGTCTTGTCTCTACGAGAGAGAAGAATTTTCTTGCGCGAAATAAAAAACCGCCCGAAAGTGGCTTTTTTTGATGCGCGATTTTTGCGACTTTTTGATGCCTCTGCAAAAAGCAAAAAAATCAGCGCTTCGAGAATTGTTTGCGGCGGCGCGCCTTGCGCAGACCGACTTTTTTCCGCTCGACTTCGCGGGCATCGCGGGTGACCAGTCCGGCTTGCGACAGCGTGGGTTTCAGCGCCGCATCGTAATCGATCAGCGCGCGGGTGATTCCGTGACGCACGGCGCCGGCCTGCCCCGATTCGCCGCCGCCGTCCACGTTGATCATGATGTCGAACGTGGTCTGATGCGAGGTCAGCACCAACGGCTGGCGAACCACCATCCGGCCGGTTTCACGAGAGAAAAATTCATCGACCGGCTTGCCGTTGACGGTGATGTTGCCGGTGCCTTGCTTGATGAACACGCGAGCGACCGATGTTTTGCGGCGGCCGGTGCCGTAGTAGTAATTGCCGATCATGGTGGTCAGATTTCCAGAGATTTGGGTTGCTGCGCGGTGTGCGGATGAGCGCCGCCGGCGTAGCATTTGAGCTTCTTCAACATTTGGTAGCCGAGCGGACCTTTGGGCAGCATGCCTTTGACGGCTTTTTCCAAAGCGCGGCCGGGAAAACGCGCCTGCATTTTTTCAAAGTTCGTCGTCCGGATTCCGCCCGGATAGCCGGTGTGGCGGTGATAGAGCTTGTCTTGCGCCTTGTTGCCGGTGACGACCAGCTTTTCGACGTTGGTGACGACGATGAAATCGCCGGTGTCAACGTGCGGCGTGTAAATGGCTTTGTGTTTGCCGCGCAGACGCAGAGCGATCTGGCTTGCCAGCCGACCGAGCACTTTGTCCGTGGCATCAACAACGTACCAGTCCCGTTGGACCTCGTGGGGCTTGGCTGAAAAGGTTTTCATAGGAGAACTCGTGCCAGTAATAAAAGTTACACAGAAACGAATATGATAGCCCGAAAGAACGGGAAAAGTCAAGATCGCGTCGGAGTGCACACTGGGGGCGCTTTTGCCCGCCTTTTACCTGCCTTTTGCCCCTGCTTTTGCCTTCCTGCCACCGTTCCAAAATTATTTCCATGAAATATATTGCTTTATAATGGGCTGGTTTTTACGATAAATCTTGCCTTACTCACTGCTTTCAGGACAAAAAATGAACTCTCCGAACGACGATTTCTCCGGCATCTCCCCCGTACCGCCGGCTACGGATGAAGGATTCGACCCCATCGCGCCCGCTGCGCCCATTGAGTCCTCCACGAAAACGGAAGACGAAAACTTCATCCCGGGCGGACGCGCGGTTTCGGCGGAAAACGGCTGGGCATGGATTGCCGGCGCCTTTGTCCTGTTCGCGCGGAAACCCTGGTTCTGGATAGGAATCATGCTCGCTTACGTGGTCGCCTTCTTCGTACTGACATTCGTTCCGTTTATCGGCAGCATCATCACAATGTTCATACCGTTCCTGTTCACTGCGGGCGTCGTCTATTCCTGCGATTTGCTCGAACGGGAAGGCTCTTTCGCCTTCAACGACATTTTCATCGGCTTCAAGCGCCAGCTCGGCTCCCTGTTGCTCATCGGTCTGATCGTTTTCGGCTTCACCATCTTGCTGATACTCATCACCCTTCCCTTTCTCGGCACCGCGATCTACGGATTTATCACCGGCGTCCAATCCTCATCGGTAGCAGGAACGGGCGTCGGCATCGGGATGCTGGTTATCGGCGCGCTCATCATCGTGATCGGCTCTCTCGTTTGCGCCATGGGCATCTGGTTCGCGCCCGCGCTGATCATCATGCACAAGATCGAGCCGATTCGAGCCATCAAAATGAGCTTTTCCGCCTGCTTCAAAAACCTCCTACCCGGAATTATTTTTTTCATTATCGTCTTCGGCCTGACGATCATCGCCGCCATTCCGTTCGGACTCGGGTTTCTGGTCATGTGGCCGATATTCTTTATCAGCTATTACACCACCTACCGCGATATTTTTCTCGGCAAAGAGCGCTTGGTTGGCCAAGCTGCCCTTGGGTGAATACGCGATGACCAAACCCTCTCCCGCCGTAACCGTAGAGACAAGGCCTGCCTTGTCTCTGCCGAGATCAGGGATCAGATATCAGGCATCGACCCGTTGGGGTTCGCTGCGCTCACCGCCAACTTACAATTTTTAACGGGCGGCAGAATGCCGCCCCTACGAAAAGCCAGACGGGTTATGCGTCTTGGCAGCAGCGCGCGGCGATCAAAGCAGTCAAGGCAAGCAACGCGACCAACAACGCCAGCGCCACATGATCCAGCGCCGGCACGGGCATGGCGGCAGCCTTGGGGGATGAGCGCAGATACCAGTTACCATTCGCGCCGTTCGCATCACCCTTGAACAGCTTGTATTCAAAGTTGCCCGCGATCACTCTACCTTTGAGCGCGAACGCGCCGCTGGATGCGCCCGTGACCTGCACGACCAGAATGCCGTCGCCCGTGGTCTGCGCACCCAGCCCGCCCGCGTTGGCGATGTGCAGATAAGTCGTGCCCGATGTGCCGTCGCTGACCACGAGCTTGTCGCTGGCCGAGGCGTCGTCGCCCAAAACGGTGTTGAGCGTGATCGTACCGCCGCTGCCCGTGTAATTGCCGTTGACGGTGAGCGTGGTGTTCGGCGCAGCGCCCGGATTCGCGCCCATGTTGATTGAGCCCGCGTTGTCCAGCGTGGCGACGCTCTGGCTGTAGCCCCGCAAGTCCACGTTGCCCGCGCTTTCCACCACGTAATCGGAATTGCCGCTGAGTGCCTGAGCCACGCCCGTGGCCATCGTGGCGCCGGAGTGGACGGTGGTCGTGCCGTAATAGGGAGAGGCAGAAGTTCCGGTGGCGCCGGTCAGCGCCGTGACGCCGTTTTCAAAATACACATCGGCGTGGCCCCCGTAGTCGCCGTGAAGAATGAGGGGCGCAAAGACGTAGTTGTCGGCCTCGACGGCGGTGTGGTTGAAGACGAGGTCGCTGATGCCGGGGCCGAAGCTCACCGAGTCCGTGTCCAGCGTGCCCGGCGCTTGTGGGGAAATGGGGTGCGCGGGGTCAGTGGTTCGCCCCGCGCCAATGTTGATGAAGCCGGTGCCGGTGGCGAGCACGCCCGCGTCTTCCCATACCGTTGAGGCTTTGACGATGCCGCCATCGCGAATGGTCAACGTGCCATCGCCCAGACTGGCGATGTAGAGGATGCCGTCGATTTTCCACTGTGAGGGAACGCCGTTTTTGTCTTGGCCGGCCACCGTCACGATGTCGTCGGAGTCGCCTTCACTGGCGATGTAGCCCGAACCGCTGGATACCACGCCGCCGCCCGTGATGTTCATCGTGCCGTGGCCCTTGTAGCTCATGTCGAGGTAGCCCGAAATCGTCCACTTGGAGCCTGAGCCGTCCACGTTGATCGTGCCGGTTGAGTTGGGTTCAAACCCGACCATGACCATGCCGGCAGCGGTGGAGGCGTAAGTAGCCACCAATGCCCCTATGTCGGGTTCGGTGAAGTAAGCGAGAGGTATCGCCAGTTCGGGGTTGGCGAAGGGAATGAAGCCGACGACGGGAACGAGAGGGTATGCGAAAACGTTCACCACGCCGCCGTTGGTGATGTTCAGCGCGCCCGATCCATAGCGGGCGACGATGG
Organism: Burkholderiales bacterium; assembly: GCA_031283405.1. Classification (GTDB taxonomy): domain Bacteria; phylum Pseudomonadota; class Gammaproteobacteria; order Burkholderiales; family Casimicrobiaceae; genus UBA931. Next base: position 4,889 of record JAITBX010000175.1, read on the forward strand.
TGGGGCCGGCAATGTTCAACTCGGAGCCAACCCCGTCCACATTGACCACACCCACGGCATTGGAGATGTTGGGGGCGACGGGAACGGAACCGTTGCCAATGGAAAGCGCCGTGGTGGCGGCATTGCTGGACACATGGCCGCCGTTCGTGATGTTCAGCGTGGCGTGGCTGTTGTCGTAAACGCCGACGGTCAGGTGCTCGGTGATCGCCCAGCTTGAGTCTGTCCCGTCCACCGTCACCATGCCTGTCGAGGATGAACCGATCAGGCCGCTGTTGGAAGTCACCGCGCCGCCATTCTGGACCAGCAGATTTCCCGTGCCTTGATAACCCACGTTGAGGCTACCGGTATTGCTCCACAGCGAGTTCGCGCCATCGATCGTGACCTCGCCCGTGGAGTTTGCGACATAGCCGATGTAACCGCTGACGGCATTCACCGTACCGCGGTTCTGGACGGACAGATTGCCCGTGCCGGCGTTGCCGACGGTGAGGGAGGTGGAATTTTTCCATAGCGCATTCGATCCATCGACCGTCACCGCGCCATGGGAGTTTGCGCCATAGCCGATGTAGCCGTTGGTGTTGTCCACCTCGCCGTTGAGCAGGATGTTCAGCGTGGCGGTGCCGTTTTCGCCGACATGAAGCTGGCGATTGAGGACGACCGCCTCGCCGGCCACGTTCCACGGGCTAGCGTAAGTGCCCGGCACATTGACCGTCGCGTTATCGATAACCGTCTGCGCCCGCGCCGCCCCCGCCGCCAGCAAGGCCGCCGCCCCCGCCAGCGCCATCAGGCGAGGCAACGCGCGAAGCGTCGTTTTGAGTTTGCTTCTGTTCACTTCATTCATGAGATACCTCCTAAATCTGTGAGACATATACCAAACCATTGATTCGAGGTGATTTTACCGTTTTTTTACTTTAATGCTTATGTTTTTGCGCATTTATCCCTTTCTCCGTCACTCTCTTTTTTGCGAAGAATGAAGGCAACGCTAATTTAATCCGTTCGCCCTGAAGCTCTGTCGAAGGGTGAACGACAAATCATTAAGGGCTTCGCCCTTTCGGCTGGCTCAGGCTCAGCCCGAACGGTTGGGAATAAATCAGAGTACCTCTTGACTCCGATAAAGCCATTTCTCCGAAATTGCCCGATAATGGCGGTTTCTTTTGTGCATCACCTGCCATGATCCCTGTCAAATCTCAAACGCCGCCCGCCGCTCAACCCACAAGCGCAACCAGCGCTGCCGGTGCCTGGTCAGGCCGCTTTTCCGAGCCGGTTTCCGAACAGGTCAAGATTTACACGGCTTCGGTCAATTTTGATCAACGCCTCGCCTTCGCCGACATCGACGGCTCGCTGGCGCACGCCCGGATGCTGGCGCATGTCGGCGTGTTGAGCGCTACCGACTTGCAAGGTATCGAGCGCGGCCTCTCGCAAATCCGCGAGGAAATCGCGCGCGGCAAATTCGCCTGGTCGATCGATCTCGAAGACGTTCATCTCAACATTGAAAAGCGTTTGACCGCGTTAGTCGGCGATGCCGGAAAAAGATTGCACACCGGCCGCTCGCGCAACGACCAGGTCGCCACCGACATTCGGCTGTGGCTGCGCGGCGCTATCGACCACCTGCTCGGCCAGTTGCGAACGCTGCGCGGCGCTTTCATCGATCAAGCCGAAAAATACGCCGATGTCGTCATGCCCGGCTTCACCCATCTGCAAGTCGCCCAGCCGGTTACTTTCGGCCACCATCTAATGGCTTACGAGGCGATGTTTGCGCGCGACACCGAGCGGCTGCGCGATGCCCGCCGCCGCGTCAACCGGATGCCGTTGGGCGCCGCCGCGCTCGCCGGTTCCGGCTATCCGGTCAACCGCGAATATGCCGCCAAGCTGCTTGGCTTCGAGGCAATTTGCCCCAACTCGCTCGATGCCGTTTCCGACCGCGATTTCGCCATCGAATTTTCGGCGGCGGCGACGCTGATCATGGTGCATCTGTCGCGCTTGTCCGAAGAACTTGTATTGTGGTCGTCGCCGCGTTTCGGCTTCATTCAGATCGCCGACCGCTTTTGTACCGGCAGCTCGATCATGCCGCAGAAAAAGAATCCGGATGTTCCCGAACTGGTGCGCGGCAAAACAGGCCGTGTCGTCGGCCATCTGATGGGGCTGATCACACTGATGAAAGGCCAGCCGCTCGCCTACAATAAGGACAACCAGGAAGACAAAGAGCCGCTGTTCGATACCGTCGATACATTGGCCGCCACCCTGTCGATCGTCATCGACCTGATCGCCAACGGCTTGACCGCCGTCCCCGAGCGGATGCGGGCTGCTGCGCTTGAAGGCTATGCCACCGCCACCGACCTCGCCGATTATCTGGTGCGTCGCGGCTTGCCGTTCCGCGACGCACACGAAGCCGTCGCCCGCGCCGTGCGCGAGGCCGAAACCCGTGGCGTGACGCTGGAAGCGTTGCCGCTCGACGTGTTGCAACAGTTCTCGCCGCTGATCAAAAAAGACGTTTTCGGGGTACTGACCCTCGAAGGCTCCGTTGCCTCGCGCAACCACACCGGCGGCACCGCGCCAGAACAAGTGAAGAAAGCCGTCAAGGTGGCGCGCGCGAGTTTGGAAGGTTAGCGTGGTTTTTGATTTAAATGATTGCATTTATTCATTCCTTCACGGCGATCTTTCTCACAAGCAGGCGAGGAGAAAAAGCCCCCTTTTCAAAGGGGGCGTCCCGAAAGGACGGGGGTTTGCTCGGCGTTGACAAACCCCAGCTCTCCTTCGTCGGGCCACCCCTTTCAAAAGGAGTCTTGGCTCACCCCATCCGCCAAACTCCATCGTGTGCGCAAGCAATGCGCTGCATTGTCTGATGGAACCGCGCTTTCTGGGCCGAGTGGATTACGTGGCCACTTTCGAGCAAATGAAGGCTTTCACCGCCACGCACGCGCAGGATGGGCGCGAGGAGCTATGGATTTGCGAGCACCCGCCAGTGTTCACGCTGGGGCTGGCGGGTCGGGCCGAACATGTGCTGGCGCCGGGCGGCATTCCAGTACTGCCCACCGATCGCGGCGGGCAAGTGACTTACCACGGGCCGGGGCAGGTGGTGGCCTATCCGCTCATCGACCTGAAGCGCCGTCGCATCTTCGTCAAGGAATACGTGTTCCGGCTGGAAGAAGCCGCCCTCCGCACGCTGGCGCGCTTTGGCGTTACCGGCCACCGGGTGGCGGACGCGCCGGGCATCTACGTGCGGCTCGATGATCCTTTCAGCCACGCGGCGCTGGCACAGCGGCCACGGCAGCGCGCGCCGGCGCCCAATTTCACCGGTCTGGGCAAAATCGCCGCGCTGGGCATCAAGGTCAGCGGCCACCGCGCCTATCACGGCCTGGCGCTGAACGTGGCGATGAACCTGGAACCCTTCTCGCGCATCAACCCTTGCGGGTATGCGGGGCTGAAAACGGTCGATCTTTCTACAATCGGCGTTTCGGCCACCTGGGACGACGCGGCGCGCGAACTGGCGGCGCATCTGACCCGGCTGCTGGCCGCCTGACCGCCACTCTCCCCCGCTCCTTCCTCCTGTGGTGGAAGGCTGGGTTCGGGGCCCGCGCCACCACACACATGCCAAACATAGCCACGCCACCCCCCGCCGCCGCCAGCCCCCACGCGCCCGTGGCGCGCGACGCCCAGCCCGCCCCCGCCTACGACGCCACGGTCAAGCAAAAGGCCGGCGCCAAGCTGGCGCGCATCCCGGTCAAGGTACAGCACGACGGCCCGGCGCCGAAAAAGCCGGACTGGATCCGCGTCAAGGCCGCCCGCGCCGGCACGCGCTTCTACGAAATCAAGGACATTTTGCGGCGCAGCCAGCTCGTCACCGTGTGCGAAGAAGCA
>JAITBX010000177.1 GCA_031283405.1 Burkholderiales bacterium
CGCTGGGGATGGCGGGACTTCTTGCCGGGCTTCATCTCGATGCGACCACTTTGCTGGCGGCGCTGCTGTTGCCGCTGGCGCGTCAGCCGGCGTGGAACGACGAAAAATTTCAGGAAGGCATCGCGCAGCGTTACGGCGGCGATGTGATCACGCTGATCGGCGGCACCTTGCGCATGCAGGAAATTCACATGACGCCGCAGGGCGTCGATGCCGCCGAGCGCAATCGGCAAGCGGAAAATCTGCGCAAGATGTTGCTGGCGATGGTCGAAGACATTCGTATCGTGCTGGTCAAACTGGCCGAGCGTTTGCAGACGATCCGTCGATTGGCGTTGCACGGCGATGAAACGTTGCGGCAAAAAACGGCGCGGGAAGTGGCGGATTTGTTTGCGCCGCTCGCCAACCGGTTGGGCGTTTGGCAAGTCAAGTGGGAACTCGAAGATTTGTCGCTGCGCGTTCTGGAGCCGGCCGAGTATCGGCGGATTGCGGCGCTGCTCGATGAGCGTCAGGCAGATCGCTTGCGCTACATCGAGAACGTGATTGCGACGTTGAAAAAAGAATTGGCGGCGGCCAACATCAAGGCCGACATCACCGGTCGTCCCAAACACATTTACAGCATTTGGAACAAGATGCGGCGCAAGCAGGCGGAGATCGACGCGCTGTACGATATTCGCGCCGTGCGTATTCTGGTGGACGATGTGAAAGATTGCTACACGGTGCTGGGACTGGTTCACAATCTGTGGACGCCGTTGCCGCGCGAGTTCGACGATTACATCGCCAAACCGAAAGCCAACAATTATCGCTCGCTGCACACTGCCGTGATCGGCCCTGAAAACAAATCGGTCGAAGTGCAGATTCGCACGTGGGAGATGCACCAGCATTCCGAATACGGGGTGGCGGCGCACTGGCGCTACAAGGAAAAAAGTTACGGGCAGGCGGGAAAGGCCGAAGCCGGTTTCGAGGAAAAGATCGCGTGGTTGCGGCAGATTCTCGAATGGAAAGATTTGGTTTCCGATGAAGGCGAGTTGTTGTCGGCGTTCAAGAGCAGCTTGTTCACCGACATCATCTATGTGTTGACGCCGCAGGGCAAAGTGGTCGATTTGCCGAGCGGCTCGACGCCGATCGACTTTGCGTACTCGCTGCATACCAATCTGGGGCATCGTTGCCGCGGCGCCAAAGTGAACGGGCAAATGGTGCCGCTCAACTATGTGTTGAAGAACGGGCAGCGCGTCGAGATCGTCACCGTGAAACAAGGTGCGCCGTCGCGCGATTGGTTGAACAGCGAATTGCGTTATGTTGCCAGCAGCCGCGCGCGCGCCAAGATACGGCAATGGTTCAAACAGCAGCAGATCGAAGAAACCGTTGCGCAGGGCCGCGCGATTGTCGAGAAAGAATTGGCGCGCGCTGGTGCGTCGCTCATCAATCTCGAAAGTTTGGCGAGTCAGGGCGGCTTTGCCGGAACCAACGAATTGTTTGCCAGCGTGGCGCGTGACGAAATCAACCATCGGCAGTTGCAGCAAATGATTCTGGCGGTGGCGAAACCCGGCACGGTGTTGCCGGACGCGCCCGCGCACGATGATGTGATCGAAACCAAAGCGCCGCTGTCGGAACGGCAACACAAAAAAGCGGCGGGGCAGGGCGGTGTGCTGGTGGTCGGCGTCGATCGCTTGATGACCAATCTGGCGAAGTGCTGCAAACCGGCGCCGCCCGACGCCATCGTCGGCTTCGTGACGCGCGAGAAAGGCGTTACCGTGCATCGCGTGAGTTGCGAAAACATCAAGCGCATCGAAGCGACTGCGCCCGAACGCTTGGTCGAAGCGGATTGGGGCGACACGGCGGAGAGCGTGTTCGCCGTCGATATCGTGGTTGACGCCAACGACAGGCCCGGCTTGCTGCGCGATCTTTCGGAAGTGTTCGCGCGGGAAAAAGTGAGGCTGGTGTCGGTCAACATGCAGAGCCACCAGCTTCAGACGCGCTTTCATTTCACTGCCGAAGTCAAAGGGTTGCCGCATCTGCAAACGACGTTGAAGGCGGTGCGTGAAATCACCGGCGTCGTCGAAGTGGCGCGACAGCGTTAGGGCAGTCTTGATACTAATGAATACATTGCCCTCTCCCGCCCTTCGGGTACACTCTCTCGCAAGTGGGAGAGGGACAAAACTTACCGTTGATCGAGAGATTGCAGATAAGTTGAAAACGCGATGAAGGTCACCTTTCCAAACAGCCGCTACGAGCTGCATCAAAATTTTCAGTTGGCCGGCGATCAGCCCGAAGCGGTGGACAAGCTGGTCGAGGGCTTGAACGACGGTTTGTCGTTTCAAACGCTGTTGGGCGTGACCGGCTCCGGTAAAACGTACACGATGGCCAACGTGATCGCCCGTACCGGCAGGCCGGCGATGGTGATGGCGCCGAACAAAACGCTGGCGGCGCAACTGTATTCGGAGTTCCGCGAATTTTTCCCGAACAATGCCGTAGAATATTTCGTTTCGTACTACGATTATTATCAACCGGAGGCGTATGTGCCGGCGCGCGATTTGTACATCGAGAAAGATTCGTCGATCAATGAGCACATCGAGCAGATGCGCTTGTTGGCGACCAAGTCCATTTTGGAGCGCCCCGACTGTATCGTCGTAGCAACGGTGTCGGGCATTTACGGTATCGGCGACCCTTCCGAATACCACGCGATGATTCTGCATGTGCGTCAGGGTGATAAAGCGACGCAGCGCGACATCATCCGGCGCTTGACCGAAATGCAATACCAGCGCGCCGAGATGGATTTCAAGCGCGGCACGTTTCGCGTGCGCGGCGACGTGATCGATATTTTTCCCGCCGAGCACGCCGAGAGCGCGTTGCGTATAAGTTTGTTTGACGACGAAGTAGAAACGTTGCAGTTGTTTGATCCGTTGTCGGGTCACGTTCGCCAGAAGATCACGCGCTTCACGGTTTTCCCGTCGTCGCACTATGTCACAGGCCGCGAAAAAACATTGGCGGCGGTGGAAACCATCAAAGAAGAATTGGTGCAACGCCGTGAGCAATTTTTGGCGGAAGGCAAATTGGTAGAAGCGCAACGCATCGAACAGCGAACCCGTTTCGATCTGGAGATGATGGTCGAAATCGGTTTTTGCAAAGGCATCGAAAATTATTCGCGCCATTTAACGGGGCGCGCGCCCGGCGAGCCGCCGCCGACGTTGATGGATTATTTGCCGAAGAATGCGCTGATGTTCATCGACGAGAGCCATGTGACTGTGCCGCAAACGGGAGGGATGTACAAGGGCGATCGTCCACGCAAAGAAAATCTGGTGAACTACGGTTTTCGTTTGCCGTCGGCGCTCGATAACAGGCCGCTGTGTTTCGATGAATTTGAACGGCTGTTGCCGCAGACTATTCTCGTTTCGGCGACGCCCGCCGAATACGAAGCGAAGCACGCAGGGCAAGTCGTCGAGCAAGTCGTGCGGCCGACCGGATTGGTTGATCCCGAAGTGGAAGTGAGGCCGGCGCAAACGCAAGTCGATGATCTTCTGAGCGAGATTTCCAAGCGCGCCGCCGACAAGGAGCGCGTGTTGGTGACGACATTGACCAAGCGGATGGCCGAGGAGTTGACCGAGTATCTGGCCGAGCACGGCGTTCGCGTGCGTTATCTGCATTCGGATATCGACACGGTTGAGCGCGTCGAAATCATCCGCGATTTGCGCTTGGGCGAATTTGATGTTCTGGTCGGCATCAATTTGTTGCGGGAAGGGCTGGACATTCCCGAAGTTTCGCTGGTGGCGATTCTCGATGCCGACAAGGAAGGCTTTTTGCGCTCGACGCGCTCGCTGATTCAAACCATCGGCCGCGCCGCGCGTCACATTCACGGCACGGCGATTCTCTACGCCGATCAAATGACCGATTCGATGAAAGCGGCGATCGACGAAACCGAGCGGCGGCGGCGCAAACAGATTCGTTATAACGAAGAGCGCGGCATCACGCCGCGCGGCGTGGTGAAGCGCGTGACCGACATCATCGACGGCGTGTATGATCCCGAGAAAGAACAGAAAGGCTACAAAGCCGCCGAGAAACGGGGACGCTATCAAACGAAGGGCGGCAGAAAGAAAGATGCTGCCATGTCAGACGAAGCGCTGGAGAAAGAATGGCGCTCGCTCGAAAAAGCCATGTTTGAAGCGGCGCGCAATCTGGAGTTTGAACGCGCGGCGGAATTGCGCGATCAGTTGCATGAAATTCAGCGGATGCTGGTGGGAGTGGCGGCGAAGGATTGATTGTAATGAAGCGTTTGCGCAAGGGCGGCATTCTGTCGCGCTTGACCGATCTCAACCCTTCCCCAGAGAGGAAGAGAGAAATAGATGTAGAATGTGTTGAATCTTGGCGTAACCCGTCAGATCAATTCCCTACGATTAAAAACCCTTTCAGAGAAACACCATGACCATCGATCCTTTACTCATCGGCAAACACGGCGATCAGGAAGTCGCCTTGTTGCCCGGCTTGGCCAACCGTCACGGCCTCATCACCGGCGCGACCGGCACCGGCAAAACGGTAACGCTGCAAGTGTTGGCCGAACGTTTCAGCAGCATCGGCGTGCCGGTTTTCCTGGCTGACGTGAAAGGTGATTTGGCCGGAATTTCGCAGGCGGGCGCGCCGTCGGATAAATTCAAGCAGCGTTTGCAGACCTTGCAACTGCCGGAGCCGGAGTACCGCGCGTTTCCGACGATTTTCTGGGACGTGTTCGCCAAAGAAGGGCATCCGTTGCGGGCGACGGTTTCGGATTTGGGGCCGTTGTTGTTGTCGCGCATTCTGATGTTGAACGACACGCAAGAGGGTGTGCTGACGATGGTGTTCAAGATCGCCGACGATCAAGGGCTTTTGCTTCTCGACTTCAAGGATTTGCGCGCGATGCTGCAATTCGTCGGCGACAACGCCAAGGATTTCACGACGCAATACGGCAATGTGTCGTCAGCTTCTATTGGCGCGATTCAGCGCGGTTTGTTGTCACTGGAGCAGCAGGGCGGCGAATTGTTTCTCGGCGAGCCGATGCTGAACATCGACGACTTGTTGCAAACGGTTCAAGGGCGCGGCGTCATTCATATTCTGGCGGCGGATCAGTTGCTCAATTCGCCGATGCTGTATTCTACGATGTTGCTGTGGCTGCTTTCTGAATTGTTTGAGCGCTTGCCCGAAGTCGGCGATCCGGAAAAGCCGAAGCTGGTGTTTTTCTTCGACGAAGCGCACTTGTTGTTCAAGGACGCGCCGCGTGCGTTGCTCGACAAGATCGAGCAAGTCGTGCGCCTGATTCGCTCGAAGGGCATCGGCGTTTATTTCGTCACGCAGAATCCGACCGACGTTCCCGATAACGTTCTCGGGCAACTCGGCAATCGCGTCAACCATGCGTTGCGGGCGTTCACCGCGCGCGATCAGAAAGCGGTCAAGGCGGCGGCGCAAACGTTGCGCGCCAATCCGGCGATCGACACCGAAACAGCGATTACCGAGCTTGCCGTCGGCGAAGCGCTGGTGTCGTTCCTCGACGAGAAGGGACGCCCCAACATGGTGGAGCGCGTTTACATTCTGCCGCCGAGCAGCCGCATCGGCCCGATCAGCGACGACGAGCGCGCGCAAGTGCAAGCCAGTTCGCTGTTGAGAGGCGTTTACGATCAAACGATCGACCGCGAATCCGCCTATG
>JAITBX010000039.1 GCA_031283405.1 Burkholderiales bacterium
TTTTTCATTCCTGAAAAACCGCGCGGGCCGCCGATGGCGTCGATGTTTTCGATGATGGAAATAATGATGTAGTTGGCGGCGATGGTGATAATGGCGAGATAGTCATCGCGTGTTTTGAACGACGGCAAGGCGACGATCAAACCGGCCAGCGCCGCCGCGAACATGCCGCCGAGCAACACGACCGGAAAAAGAAACGGCGCCCAATCCGCCGGGAAAAGCGGCGCGCCGAAAAGTTTGCTGTTGGAAAAAAACGCCACGGAAATCAGCGAGCCTACATACGCGCCCACGCACATGAAGCCGCCATGTCCGCAGGAAAATTCGCCCATGTAACCGTTCACCAGATTCAGGCTGACTGCGAAGATGCAGTTGATGCCGATGAGCATGAGGATATTCAGCACATACCCGTCGAGGATTTTCGATCCGTCGGCAGTTTCTATCTGCGCGAGCGCCACGAGCACGACGGCGGCGACAACGAAAAGGATATTGATGGTGTAACGCTGCATGAAGGAAGCGGCGTTCCGGAGGTAGTGGGTAACGTTACGCGGCATGAAGAAATCTCGTCAGATTTTCGTCGTCAACGGTTTGCCGAAAATGCCGGTAGGCCGTTGCCAGAGAATGAACAGCAGAATGGAGAACGCGAAAAGATCGCGGAACGTGGATGGCAAAAACGCCGCCACCATCACTTCCACAAACGCCAGCAGGAAGCCGCCGAGAAACGCGCCGCGTATATCGCCGATTCCGCCGACCACGGCGGCGATGAATGCTTTCCAGCCCGTCATCGCGCCCATGTACGGTTCCAACACCGGATACGACATGGCAAAGAGCAAGCCGCCCAATCCCGCAATCGCCGAGCCGAGCGCGAACGTGAAAACAATCACTTGTTCGAGCGGAATGCCCATCAACGGCAGCGCGAAGCGATCCCATGAAACGGCGCGCATCGCCATGCCCATGCGCGTTTTCGTCACGATGAAAAGCAGCGCGAAGAAAACCAGAACTGCGGCGAGAATCACCCACAGCTTCAAGTTGGTCACTGCGATGTCGCCAAAGTTATAGACCTTTTTCTCGATCAGTTCGGGCAATGTTCTGCGGCTGGCGCCGAGCAGCGCCAGGTTGCCGTTTTCCAGAACGAGGCCGCACATCAGCGCGGTGATGACCACATAAAGTCGATGCGCGCCCTTGCGCATCAATGGTCGATAAGCGATGCGCTCCAGCGTCACGCCCACCATCGAAGTGAGAATCATCGTCAGCGGGATGGTCAGCACCAACACCATCTCGCGCGAAAAACCGAACATTCCTTCCGGCGCCAGCAAGCCGGTGGAAACGAAGAAGGCCAGATAAGCGCCCACCATGAAAACATCGCCGTGGGCAAAGTTGATGAGGCGCAGAACGCCATAGACCAGCGTATAGCCCAAAGCGATCAGGGCGTAAAAACTCCCCCATTGCAAGGCATTGACGCATTGTTGCAGGAAAAACTCCATGCCGCGCTATCCTGTTGTGCTCTACAATAACTTCAAGTGAAACGTTGATGCTTCCAAAGTACGATTCATGGTTTCATTCTTCGCATCCGCTGCCCCCATCCCAACCTTCCCCCAAAGGGGGAAGGAGCCTTTTTCCCCCTCCTTTGGGGGAAGGAGCTTTTTTCCCTCCCCCGCTGGGGGGGGGTTAGGGTGGGGGCACACAATGCAAAAAATCAAAAACGCTTACACGAATCTACGCTGTCGCATCACTGCGGGCAAACGGATTCCTTGAAGGTGAAATCGCCCTTCTGGTCGATCTCCACGATCACGGCGCACTTGACCGGGTCGCCCCGATTTTCAAAGCGCATGGTGCCCGTAATACCCTTGTACTCCTTGATCGACGCCATGTTGTCGCGGATCGACTTGCGCATCTTGCGCACATTGCCGTCAATCTTGCCGGTTTTCTGGATCGACTCCATCACGATACCGATCGCGTCCCACGTCAGCGCCGCCACATCGTCAGGCACATAACCGTATTTCTTGTTGTACTTGTCGATGAATTCTTTGGTTGCGCCCTTGGCGCCGGCTGCCGCGTAGTGCGTGGAGAAGAATTGTCCCTTGCAAGTATCCTTGCAGAGCTTCATCAACTCGGCAGAACCCCAGGCGTCGGAACCCATGAACGGGCCTTTGTAGCCGAGGTCACGCGCTTGCGGCACGATCAGCGCGGCGAAACTGTAATTTTCCGGAAGGAAGATGAAGTCCGGCTTGGCCTTGATGATCTTCGTCAACTGCGCGGAGAAATCCTGATCCTTCGGGCCGTGCGATTCATACGCCAGCAAAGAACCTTTGCCGTGTTTCTTCTCCCAAGCGTCCCTGAAATTGTCCGCCAACCCTTTGGAGTAGTCGTTGGAAATTTCAAAGAGAACCGCCGCCGTCTTGGCCTCGAACTGCTTGGAAGCAAAATTCGCCGCGACCGGCGCCTGGAAATCATCGAGGAACGCGGCGCGGAAAACCCACGGACGATCTTTGGTCGCGTCGGGATTCGTTGACCACGGCGTAATCATCGGCGTTTCGTTATCGTTCGCCGTTGCGCCGGCGGGCACCGCCTGACGAGAAGACTGCGGGCCGACGATCGCCAGCACGTTGTCGCGGGTAATCAGCTTGAGCGTCACGTTGACCGCCGTTTCCGGTTTGGCTTCGTTATTCTCGTAAATGAATTCCAGCGGATATTTCTTGCCGCCGACTTCCAGCCCGCCCTTGGCGTTGACTTCTTCGCGGTAAAGCTCCGCCGCAAACTTGGTGGACTCACCGACCTTGGGAATTTCGCCCGTCAGGGGAATGGGAAAGCCGATTTTGATCGGCGCTTCCGCAGCGAACGCGCCGCCTGCTGCCAGCAACATCGCAGCGCAAACCAACGTGGGAACTCGTATATGTTTCAACATGGGAACTCCTCCATGTCAGTAAAAGGTGAAAAAACGGTTCAATTCTAGCGCCAATGCCTGCTTCCTTGTCAAAAAAAGTGATGCGCATGTTGAACGCTTAGGGCGGCCATGGCATATCGCTGGCTGGCGGGTGGGAGATTGATATATTTTTAGAGCATGTTTCTGGGATTCTTCGAGTGCCCTTTTGATGAGTGAGGGAATCAACCTACTGCTCAATTAGGCTGCGCGGTGACGTGCAGCTTGAGTCTGGCGTGATGCTGCAAATAGTTGATGACAGCAAACAGATTACGCGCCTGCGGATTGCCAGCCGGGCCGAACATGCGAATCAAACTCTTGGGCGATGAACCCGTTTCAGCGCCGAGTTGCTTGAACCCGACGGTCGCTTTGATATAATCGCGCAAGATTGCCTTGCCGGTATCCACGTCGCCGACCAGCATGGCTTCGACACCTTCCTCAAGCAAGGCATCACGAAATTTCAGATCGGCCTGAACGCGCGCCATCACCGTTTCTTTGAAATTACGAGTCAGAGCCATAATTCATCTCGCTAATCGTTTCCGTTGCTTGTACGTTGCCCAACGGGCTTGTGCGGCTTCGATGTCCCGTTGTTGTTGCCGCTTCTTGGTTCCGCGCCACCCAGCAAGAGCACCAGCGCGTCGCCATCGCGACCGAAACACACCCGATAACCCGACCCAAAATCCAGCTTGTACTCCAGCACTCCCTCGCCAACACCTTTGACATTGGAAAGATTGCCTTGCTCGATGCGAGCCAGTACGACAGTAATCTTGGCTGCTGCTAGCGCATCCAAGTTTGAGAACCATTCCGCGAAAGGGCTGGCGCCGTCTTCGTCAAGATACTCTTGTAGAATCAACATGGCAGAAGGTAACACATATGTTACCACAAAGAAAACAGAAATCCAACAGCCAGAATATCAAATTGGCGGCGGCGCTTTCTTCGAAGCTTTCCGGCGAGTGATCCACTTTCCGACGATCAGCACGAGAACCGCGCCGACAGTGGCGACGAGATATTTACTGTACTTCGGCCAATCGGCGGTGAAGGATTGCAACAAGGCGTCGCCCGCCAGCATGCCGCCGCCGACCCAGCCGAGCAAAGCGCCGCCCAACAGAATGACAACTGGAAAGCGGTCGAGCAGTTTCAGCACGAGGTTACTTCCCCAGAGGACGATCGGAATGCTGATGACGATCCCAAAAATGGCCAACACGAAATGCCCGTTTGAAGCAGCGGAAACGCCGATCACGTTGTCGAGGCTCATCACCGCGTCGGCAACGATGATGGTTTTGATGGCGCCGATGAGGCGCGTGCTGCCGGCGACCGTGGCTTCGGTGTGAGGGTCGTCGTCGGACTGAATCAATTTGGCGCCGATCCACAACAGCAGCAAGCCACCGATGATTTTGAGACCGGGCAGAGTGAGCAGTTGCAGCGCGAAAAAAATCAGAACGATGCGCAAAACGACAGCGCCCAGCGTTCCCCACAGAATGCCGAGACGACGTTGCTTGGGCGGCAGACGGCGGCAAGCCAGCGCGATCACGATGGCGTTGTCGCCGCCGAGCAGAATGTCGATGGCGACGATCTGCAAAACGGCGGTGATGAATGTGGCGTTGAATCCGATTTCCACAGCAACGTTTCCGGGTGTCAGTGTGAGGCTATAAGGACGCAGGGGCAGGTTTCAAACCCGCCCCTGCGTAATTTTCCGATCCTTGACGCCTGGCCCTGCCTGGCAGAGAGAAACGGCCTTCTCGCCGATCAGTTCTCTTCGGGCGTCGCTGCGCCTTCCGGCGCGGCGTCGCTTTCGGCAGCGGCTTTCATCGACAAGCGAATCTTGCCTTTTTCGTCGGCTTCAAGCACTTTGACGCGAACGGTTTGCCCTTCTTTCAGGTAATCGGAAACCTGATTGACGCGCTCTCTGGCGATTTGCGAAATGTGCAGCAGGCCGTCGCGTCCCGGAAGCACTTGAACGATGGCGCCGAAATCGAGCAGTCGCAAAACGGTGCCTTCGTAAATCTTGCCGATTTCGACTTCGGCGGTGATTTCTTCGATCCGTTTGCGCGCGGCATTGCAAGCTTCAGCGTTGACCGACGAGATGGTCACCATCCCGTCGTCGGTAATGTCGATCACGGTGCCGGTTTCTTCGGTCAACGCACGAATCACGGCGCCGCCTTTGCCGATCACGTCGCGGATTTTTTCCGGATTGATCTTGAAGGTCATCATCCGCGGTGCATGCTGCGAAATTTCGGTGCGCGAATGCGGCAACGCTTGCTGCATCAGGCCGAGAATGTGCAAACGGCCTTCGCGCGCTTGCGACAGCGCTACCGCCATGATGTCTTTAGTGATGCCCTGGATTTTGATGTCCATTTGCAGCGCGGTGATGCCGTTGGTCGTGCCCGCGACTTTGAAATCCATATCGCCCAGATGATCTTCGTCGCCGAGAATATCGGTCAGCACGGCGAAACGGCCGCCTTCTTTGATCAGCCCCATCGCGATACCGGCAACATGCGCCGAAGTCGGCACGCCGGCATCCATCAGCGCCAAGCTACCGCCGCACACCGACGCCATCGACGACGAACCGTTCGATTCAGTGATTTCGGAGACGACGCGCATCGAATACGAAAACTCGTCCGCCGAGGGCAGCACGTTGATCAACGCGCGTTTGGCGAGACGACCATGCCCGATTTCACGGCGCTTCGGCGAACCGACACGACCGGTTTCGCCGGTCGCGTAAGGCGGCATATTGTAATGCAGCATGAAGCGGTCGCGGTATTCGCCTTGCAGCGCGTCGATGATTTGTTCGTCGCGCGCCGTTCCGAGCGTGGCGACAACCAACGCCTGCGTTTCGCCGCGCGTGAAGAGCGCCGAACCGTGGGTACGCGGCAGTACGCCGGTACGAATGGTGATGGGACGCACGGTGCGGGTATCGCGTCCGTCGATGCGCGGCTCACCGGCCAGAATTTGACCGCGAACGATTTGAGACTCCAGATTGAACTGGATATCCGCCACATGCGCGGCGAGCGCGGGATCATCGTCGCCGCCGCATTCACTCTGCACTTTGGCGGCGATCTCGGACAGCCGTTGCGAGCGCTGCGATTTCGAGCGAAGCCGGTACGCCTCGCGTAATTCGTTTTCGGCGATGGCGGTAACTTTGTCGATCAACGGCAAGTCTTTCTCCGGCGCTTGCCAGTCCCACAACGGCTTACCGGCTTCTTCGACGAGGCTGTGAATCATGTCGATCACCGCTTGCTGTTGTTGATGCCCGAACATCACCGCGCCCAGCATCACGTCTTCGGAAAGTTCTTTCGCTTCCGACTCAACCATCAGCACGGCCGCTTCGGTGCCGGCGACGACGAGATCGAGCGCCGACTTCGGCAAATCGCTCTTGTCGGGATTCAACACGTACTGACCGTTGAGGTAGCCGACACGGGCCGCGCCGATCGGACCGTTGAACGGGATACCGGCAAGCGCCAACGCCGCCGACGCGCCGATCATCGCCGGAACGTCGGGATCGATTTCGGGATCGACCGACATCACGGTCGCAACGATCTGCACTTCATTGTAAAAACCATCCGGGAAAAGCGGACGGATCGGCCGGTCGATCAGGCGGCAAGTCAACGTTTCTTTTTCGGACGGGCGGCCTTCGCGTTTGAAAAAACCGCCGGGAATCTTGCCCGCAGCGTAGGTCTTTTCCTGATAATCGACGGTCAGCGGAAAAAAATCCTGCCCGGGTTTGGCCTTTTTGGCGGCAACAACCGTCACCAGCACGGCGGTTTCGCCAAGGCTGACCATCACGGCGCCGGTGGCTTGGCGAGCGATTTCGCCGGTTTCCAGCGTCAGCATGTGGCTGCCGTAAGCAATAGACTTCTTGATAGGTGTGTTCATGTGATAGCTCTTGAAATAAAAAATGACCGCACACGAAAATGAGCGGTCACTTGGTTAAACGAATAAATAATATTGCGGGAACGAAACAGCGGGCGCCGGAATGAAAAAATCCATTTGCGCCGGAAACGAAACACGGGCAATGCGTCGGAAACGTCCGACCGGATTCACTTGCGCAACCCGAGTTTTTCGATCAATGCCTTGTAGCTGTCGGCATCGCGCGACTTCAGATAATCGAGCAATTTGCGACGGCGCGACACCATGCGGAGCAACCCGCGGCGGGAGTGGTGATC
>JAITBX010000055.1 GCA_031283405.1 Burkholderiales bacterium
CTTCAGCGTGGCCCCCAGAACCCGCGCGTTCGCGCGAATCGGCAACGCGCCCTCATCGCCTTCGATGCCGCTGGCCAGAACTACGAACTGCCCGGAACGATCTTTCTTGGGAAATGGCCTTGAATCCCAGGCCGGGGGCGCGCCGCGGCGGTTGGGGAGAATCCATATCTGAAAAATCTTCGTCACCCCGGCTTCCAGGTTGTATTCGGAATGGCGGATGCCCGTTCCCGCGCTCATGACCTGGACATCGCCGGCCTCGGTACGGCCCTTGTTGCCCAGACTGTCCTGGTGGGTAATGGCTCCTTCCCGGACATAAGTGACGATCTCCATGTCCGCGTGCGGGTGAAGCGGAAACCCCGTTCCAGGGGCAATGGTGTCGTCATTCCAAACGCGCAGCGCCCCCCAACACATCCGGGCAGGATCGTGGTACTCGGCAAAAGAAAAGTGATGCCGCGTATCCAGCCACCCGTGGTTCGCGCCACCCAGTTCGTTGAAAGGACGATGTTCAATCATTTCGCTCTCCTGAAAAGAAGTTCACATAAATAAGTTCGGCATGGGTAGGATATAAGCGAACCCATCATTTCTCAAATCACACCCGCGCTTTCAACATCGCTACCGCCGGCAATTCTTTTCCTTCGAGAAACTCAAGGAAAGCGCCGCCGCCGGTTGAAACATAGCTAACATCTGACGCGACGCCGAATTTGGCGATGGCCGCCAGCGTGTCGCCGCCGCCGGCAATCGAAAACGCCGGCGAGCGCGCGATGATTTTCGCCAAGGCTTTCGTTCCTCCGGCGAAAGCGTCGAACTCGAAAACGCCGAGCGGGCCGTTCCAGACGATTGTTCCCGCCGACATGAGCAACGGCATCAGCGCTTCCATCGTGCGGGGGCCGACATCGAGAATGAGATCGTCGTCGGCAACTTCCCCGATGTCTTTGATTTCGGCTTTGGCGTCGGCGGAAAAAGATTTGGCGCACACCACGTCAACCGGCAGCGGAAACTTACCCGGAAAATCGCGCAGCAGCGCTTTGGCCTCGTCCGCCAGATCAGGCTCCGCCAGCGATTTGCCGATGGGAAAACCCTGCGCCAGCAAAAACGTGTTGGCGATGCCGCCGCCGGCAATCAGCGTGTCCACTTTCTCCGCGAGCGCACGCAAGACGGTGAGCTTGGTCGAGACTTTCGATCCCGCCACAATCGCTGCCAGAGGACGCTTGGGCGCGGCTAGGGCTTGACTCAACGCATCGAGTTCCGCCGCCATCAACGGTCCCGCGCATGCTACTGCCGCTTGAAAGCCGATACCGTGCGTCGTGGCTTCGGCGCGATGCGCCGTGCCGAACGCATCGTTCACATAAACATCGCACAACGCAGCCATTGCGCGAGACAACGCTTCATCGTTCTTTTTTTCGCCCTTGTTCATCCGGCAATTTTCGAGCACCACAAGATCGCCCGGCTTCAACGTTTTTTGCCACGAAGCATCGCTCGCCCAATCACGAATCAGCGGCGCCGGCCTCTTCAACAATTCCGACAAGCGTTGCGCAATCGGCGCCAGCGAATCTTCGGCGCGCCATTCGCCTTCGGTGGGACGACCCAGATGCGAGGTCACCATCACTGCCGCGCCGCGCGCCAGCGCATCTTCGATGGCTGGCAGCGAAGCGCGGATGCGCGTGTCGTCGGTAATCGCGCCTTGTTCGTCCTGCGGCACATTCAGATCGGCGCGAATGAAAACGCGCTTGTTTTTAACATCGACATCGGAAAGGCGTTTGAACTGCATCATGGTTCAACCCTTACTTCGCTTGCATCAACGCAACGGTCGTGTTGAGCATCCGGTTCGAGAAGCCCCATTCGTTGTCGTACCAGCTCAATACTTTCACCAAGCGTCCGCTCACTTTGGTTTGCGTGGCGTCGAAGATCGACGAACGCTGATCGTGATTGAAGTCCATCGACACCAGCGGATCGGTGTTGTAGCCGAGAATGCCGGCGAGCGGCCCGGATTCGGACGCGGCTTTGATGATCGCGTTCACTTCATCAACAGTGGTGTCGCGCGCCGCGATGAACGACAGATCGACGATGGAGACGTTGATCGTCGGAACGCGCATGGCGAAACCGTCCAGCTTGCCGTTGAGTTCCGGCAACACCAAACCCACCGCTGCGGCCGCGCCGGTTTTGGTCGGGATCATGCTCATCGTTGCCGAGCGGGCGCGGCGCAAATCGGTGTGGTAAACGTCGGTCAACACTTGATCGTTGGTGTAAGAGTGAATCGTGGTCATCAGGCCGTTGACGACGCCGATTTTGGCGTGCAGCGGTTGCACGATCGGCGCCAGACAGTTGGTCGTGCAGGACGCATTGGAAATGACCGTGTCCGTCGCTTTCAAAACCTGATGGTTGACGCCATAGACGATGGTGGCGTCAACATCGTTGCCGCCCGGCGCGGAAATAATCACTTTCTTGGCGCCCGCTTTGAGATGCGCGCTGGCTTTTTCTTTGCTGGTGAAAAGCCCCGTGCATTCAAGCACGACATCGACGCCCAACGCGCCCCACGGCAACTGCGCCGGATCGCGTTGCGCGAGCACTTTGATGGAATCGCCGTTGACGATCATGGCGTCGCCGGACACTTCGACCGTGCCCGGAAATTTTCCGTGCACGGTGTCGTAGCGCGTCAGATACGCGTTCGTATCCGGGCTGCCCAAATCGTTGATGGCAACGATCTCGATGGGCGCTTTTTTGCCGCTCTCGTAGAGCGCCCGTAAAATGTTGCGGCCGATGCGGCCATAACCGTTGATTGCGACTTTGATGGTTGCCATGATAGCTCCTCGATGAATGAAATTAACGAATTAATAAACTAACGAACTAACGAACAGCGAGAATGCGGCGAGCGGTTGCTGCCGCATTCTCTGAAGTGAAACCAAAATGTTTGAACAACGCCGGCGCCGGCGCGGATTCGCCGAAGGTGTCGAGC
>JAITBX010000042.1 GCA_031283405.1 Burkholderiales bacterium
GTTTCGCTCGGCTGCCCCAAGGCGCTGGTGGATTCCGAGCACATTTTGAGCCGTCTGAAAGCGGAGGGTTACGACATTGCCGAGAGTTATCACGGCGCCGATCTGGTCGTCGTCAACACCTGCGGTTTCATCGACGCTGCTGTCGCTGAATCGCTGGACGCCATCGGCGAAGCGCTGGCCGAGAACGGCAAAGTGATCGTCACCGGCTGTCTGGGCGCGCGCGACGGCGGCGCTTTCGTGCGCGAGGCGCATCCGCGCGTTCTCGCCGTCACCGGCCCGCACGCCGCCGATGAAGTACTGCACGCGATACACGCGCATCTGCCGCGCCCGCATGAGCCGTTCGTCGATCTCATTCCGCCGCAAGGCATCAAACTGACGCCGCGCCATTACGCTTATCTGAAAATCTCCGAAGGCTGTAACCATCACTGCACTTTCTGCATCATTCCGAATCTGCGCGGCGCGCTCGTTTCTTATCCGATCGGCGATGTTCTCAACGAAGCGGAAATTTTGTTGAACGCCGGCGTTCGTGAACTGCTCGTCGTCTCGCAAGATACCGGCGCTTACGGCATCGATGTTCGTTACCGCACCGGCTTTCATCATGGCCGCCCGTTGAAAACCCGCGTTGCTGTTTTGGCGCGGGAACTCGATGCGCTGGGACGCGCTCATCGGGCGTGGGTGCGGCTGCACTATGTTTATCCTTATCCGCACGTTGACGAACTGGTTGCGCTGATGCGCGACGCGGCGCAAAGCGAAGGCGGGCTTCTTCCTTATCTCGACATCCCTTTGCAGCACGCCAGCCCGCGCATTCTGAAAGCGATGCAGCGCCCGGCCGCGCCGGAAAAAGTCATCGCTCGCATTCGCGCCTGGCGGCGCGCGCAACCGATGCTGACATTGCGCAGCACTTTTATCGTCGGTTTTCCCGGCGAAACTGAAAACGATTTTTCAGACCTGCTGCAATTTCTCGAAGAAGTGCAACTTGATCGCGTCGGCGCTTTTCCCTATTCGCCGGTGAACGGCGCGGCGGCCAACGCTTTGCCCGACGCCGTCCCCGAAGAAATCCAACAAGAGAGACTGGAGCGCTTCATGGCAGCCCAAGCCGCGATCAGCGCGCGCTGTTTGCAAAACAAAATCGGGCAAACCATGACCGTGCTCGTCGATCAATTAGCAGAAGCCAAACTGCCCGGCGCCGGCCGCAAAAAAACCATCATCGCGCTGGCGCGTTCCGCCGCCGACGCCCCCGAAATCGACGGCCTCGTGCAAATCGCCGACGGCAGCCAACTGCATTCGGGAGCGTTTGTCAAAGTCAACATCGAAGCAGCGACCGAACATGATTTGATCGGGCGGATGGTTTGATAAAATGTCGTGCCTACGCTTCATACCGCAGCGGCAGCTCCAATCCGCAGTCGCGTAAAAACGCCGCATCGCGCAAGCAGCCCGGCACTTCGCTTTCACGAGCGATGTTGCCCTGATGCATCACCAGCACGCGATCGCAAACATCGAGCACCATATCGAGATCGTGCGACGCCACGATGCGCGTTGACGGCATCGCTTTAAGCAACGCCATCCAGTGACGGCGCGCGCGTGGATCGAGCGCCGCGGTCGGCTCATCAAGCGCCAGAATGCGCGGCGACATTGCCAGCACCGCCGCCGTCGCCGCAATTCTTTTTTCGCCGCCGGAAAGACGATGCGGCGTGCGCCCGGCCAGATGCGTCGCATGCAATGTTTTGAGCACGGCAACGGCTTCGTGCTTCAACGCGGCAGCCTCCACACCGCGCGCCGCCAAGCCGAACGCCACGTCTTCCCACACGGTCGGCATGAACAACTGATCGTCGGCGTCCTGAAAAACCAAACCGATCGGTGGCCGCGCTTTATTTTTTTCCTTGTACAATGGAACGCCGTCGAGCGACACTTCGCCGCTATCCGCTTCGAGACATCCCGCCAATAATTGTAGCAACGTCGATTTGCCCGCGCCGTTGGCGCCGACGATGCCGAGGCATTCTCCTTCGCGCACGGTGAAGTCGATACCTTTCAATGTCGCTGTGCCGTCCTCATAGTGATGCCGCAAGCCGCGCACTTGCAAAATGTCGGGGCTTGCCGTCATCCGAACACCGCCAACGCTATCGCCAACGCCAGCGCGACAAACAACATCGCGCTGTCGGCGTTATCCCAGCGCTTCGTGTCGAAACTGGGCAACGCGCCGCTTGCCGGATCGATGCCTCGGCACCGCATGGCTTTCTGCAACGTCTCGGCGCGCAACGCCGATTGCACGAACGCGCGCGCCAACACTGCCGCGTAACCGTCCCAGCGCTGCCGCAACGTCGCGTCCGGCGACAAGCGCAACTTCATCGCTCGCAACGCCGTGGCGAAATGATCGCGCAAACGGTGAATCGTTCCCACCGTCAGCAAAAACAACCACGTCAATTTCGGCGACAGCTTCAAGCGCATCAACGCCCGCGCCACACCGTGAATGCCCAGCGGCGTCAGCAACAACATGAAAACCAGCGCAATCGCGTTGGCCTTGCCCGTTGACAGCGCCGCCAGATGAAGGCCGACCCGCGACCAATCCAGCCCCAGCCAGTGAACGCTCTCGCCCGCCACTGTGAACGGCAGTGACACCCACAAAAAAATCATGAAAGCGTTGACCGGCAACAAACGACGAAGCAGCGTTTTTGTCGCGCCCTTCTCTTCATTCTTTGCGCGCCACAACAAAGCGATCAACAATATCAACGCCGTCAACCACGGCGTCCACAAACTCCGCGCCATCACCAGCGCTACCGATACCGCCGCCGCCGCCAGCAGCAACGCGCGCGCATCGCGCGATTTGCGTTCGACAAATTGCGGATAACCTGACGCGACGGCAGGCAGTGAAGTATCAATGCTCGGCGGCGACATTGGTTTTATTCTCCGTTTTCATTTACGACGCCAACAAGCGCGGCATGCTGCGCGCCATGAAACCGACGATGAGCGCGGTCACCACACCCTCAATCAACGCCAGCGCCAACTGCGTCGCAGCAATCAACGGCAACGTCCCGCGGAAATCGGAATTTGAGAGCCACAACGCCGCGCACAGCAACACCGTCCCAACAACGACCGCCATGAACCCTGACGCAAACGCCCGCAACATCATCGGCAATCGCGTCCCGAACAAACGAAACACCAAGCCGCCGGTCAACGCCGCCACGCCCATGATTGTCGTGTTCGCGCCCAGCGACACCAGCCCGCCGAATTGAAAAAGTATCGCCTGCAACATCAGCGCGATGAATAGCGCCGGCACGGCAGACCAGCCGAGCAACACTCCGGCCAGCCCCAGCAAAGTCAAGTGCATTGAAGTCGGCCCGATCGGAAAGCGCACCAGCGCCGCCAGAAAAAGCGCCGCCGCAATTACCGCGACGTGCGGAATCCGTTCCGGCTGCAACTTGCGCAACCCCCACGCTACGCCGCCCGCCGCCGCGACCCAGCCGACTGCAATCACCGGCGCCGACAAAACGCCTTCACTGATGTGCATGCGCCGCTCCTTCGCTGTTCCGCCGCGAACGCTGAACCGCCCACTGCGCCAGCAACGCCAGATTCAAAATCACACTCAAACCCAGCAACGCCTTCCACACCGTCGGCCCTTCATAGCGAACACTCGCCGCATGATTATTTGCATTTGCGTTTTCTGCATTTGTATTTTCTGCGCTTGTGTTTTTCTCTGAACGCGCGTTAGCGCCTTCGCCGCCCGTAGCGGCAACGTGCGCCACCACCGCTTCGGCGCGATGCCCCATGCCGTCGCTCGCCGCCACGCGCCAGTCGCCCGTCGCGTTCGGCACAAATGCGAAACGCCCGTTGCCGTCGGCAAAACCTTCCTGATAAGCGACCTTGTCGTCGGCGGGACTGAACACCTTGATCGCCGCGTACGCCATCGGATCACCGCCGACATAGAAAAAACGTACCGCTTCCGCCGGCTCACTCACACCCTCCGAACCAACGCCGTGCGCCGACGCCGATCCGACCCATAGCGCTGCCCATAGCGCCGCAGCGAAAAAGACGGTCCCAATCCCGCTCTGATGCCTGATGCCTGATGCCTGGCAGCTTGCAGATTCTCTCCCCTCTCCCGCTTGCGGGAGAGGGTGCCCCGAAGGGGTGGGAGAGGGCGCCCCGAAGGGGCGGAAGGGAGTCATACTCATTTCCCTCACCTGACCTCAAACATCGCCACCGCGCGCGTTTCGGTCGCGTCGATATCGCCGCCGTTGTTCTTCACCGTATGCGCTACCCGCACCATCCATGCGCCCGGCGCGGTGATCTTGACATTCACAATCCCTTGCGCATCGGCCTCGGTGTAATAAGCGTAAGTGTTTTCATGCTTGCTGAAACCGTCGTAAGTCGCCCACGCGGCAGCGGACAACGGCTTGCCGTCGTAGAGAACCTTGAACTGCATCTCTTCGCCGACTTTCGTCTGCGCGGGCGGCGTCAGCGGAATGATCTCCAGCTTCTGATCGACCGGCTCGGCAAAACTCTTGTCGCTCGCCTGCGCGTTGAGCCAAACCTTCACAAACTTTTCATAAAGCGTGCAACTCTTGACCGTCAGTCCCTTCGCCTCCAATTCCTTGCGCGTGCCGTCCTGCGCGCCGCGCGTCGTCAAGCACACCACATCATCGTGACGGCGGCCAAGCAACAGCGCCGGCGCATCGGACGCAAGCGAAAACGACGTTTCAAGCTGCGCCGCTTTGGCGTTTTCCGTAAACTTCAGCGGCGTGACCGTCTTGCCCTGCCGGACGCTCGCCTCGACCGTGTTCAACGGCTCCATCTCCTCGCTCACCATGAACACATGCGACGCCATCGCATGCGCCGCCACCTTCTCGCCCTTCTTGATGGTAAACTTGTTCGGCTTCAACAAAAACTCATGCGCCTGCGCCGATGAACTGGCAAACAGCACGGCAAAGAGCGCCAGCGAAAAAACCGCCGCCCCCGCCGTCAACCGCGCCGCGCCGCGAGAAGCCCCGCTGCGAAACGCCCTCGACGCCATCGTTTTCACCTTCATTGTCGTCCTCATTCGTGCCACTCGATTCAAAAAAAGTAGCACGAGCATAACGCCAGCCACATTCCGCGTCAAGCCAAAAGCGCGCTGGGCAAACTATCGCGTCGTGTGGCCTGCGCCGGTTGTACCGTTTGTGAGAATATGCGGATAAGATGCGTAGCCCCAGAGACAAGGCAGGTCTTGTCTCTGGGACGCATAGGTTACGGGCGAACGGAGGCGGTCGCTCCTACGTCCTACGACCTCTCACCTCACAGGTGCATCATGTTCATGTGTTGCGGTGGATGGTGCGGCTGCGAATGTTCGGGCACCCTCTCCCACAAGAGGAGAGGGGTTTGGTCTTACGGGCGATCACAGATCGCCCCTGCATTTGATCCCTGATCCCTGTTTCCTGCTATACTTATAAGTTATCAGGCGGTTAGCTCAGCTGGTTAGAGCGCCACGTTGACATCGTGGAGGTCGTTGGTTCGATCCCAATACCGCCTACCAGATTTTTGTAAGGTCGTTGACTGCGTTGCAGTTTGCTTGAAAGGGTCAGGTTATGACACCGCGAACGCTTTTGTTGAAAAGGTAACTCCCGACGAGTTCGCGTGCCTGTTCCTCCGCTTGCCGAAATTTCCGGCAATCGACCAGAAAAGTGCGGCTCGTCCGCACTTTTTTATTTTCTGAAAAAAATTTGCTCTGCTTTTGCCATGTCTATCAATGTTCAATTACCCGACGGTTCCGTCAAATCTTTCGCTGCGCCGGTCACGGTCGCCGATGTCGCTTCCTCGATCGGCGCCGGTCTTGCCCGCGCCGCACTGGCCGGCAAGGTTGACGAAAAACTGGTTGACACTTCGTTTCTGATCGACCGCGACGCCAAGTTCTCCATCATCACCGCCAAAGACGCCGAGGGGTTTGACGTGATTCGCCATTCGACGGCGCACTTGCTGGCTTACGCGGTGAAAACCTTGTTTCCTGACGCGCAAGTCACGATCGGGCCGGTGATTGAAGACGGTTTTTATTACGATTTTTCATACAAGCGCCCGTTCACGCCGGAGGACATCGCGGCGATCGAGGCCAAGATGACCGAGTTGGCGAAAAAAGACGAGCCGGTGGTTCGCAGCGTGATGCCGCGCGATGACGCGGTTCAGTTTTTCAAGGAAATGGGCGAGCATTACAAGGCGGAAATCATCGCGTCGATTCCGACCAACGAAGATATTTCGCTCTACCGCGAAGGCGCGTTCATCGACTTGTGTCGCGGCCCGCACGTTCCTTCGACCGGCCACCTGAAAGTTTTCAAGCTGATGAAACTGGCCGGCGCTTATTGGCGCGGCGATTCAAAAAACGAAATGCTGCAACGCATTTACGGCACGGCGTGGGCGAAGAAGGAAGACCTCGACGCTTATCTGCATCGTATCGAAGAAGCCGAGAAGCGCGACCATCGCAAACTCGGGCGGCAACTCGATCTTTTTCATTTGCAGGACGAAGCGCCGGGCATGGTGTTCTGGCATCCGAAAGGCTGGTCGATCTGGCAGGAAGTCGAGCAGTACATGCGGCGCGTTTATAAAGACAGCGGCTATCTCGAAGTGCGCTGTCCGCAAATTCTCGACCGCGTGCTCTGGGAAAAATCGGGGCATTGGGAAAACTACAAAGACAACATGTTTACCACCGAATCGGAAAAGCGCGACTACGCGATCAAGCCGATGAACTGCCCCGGCCATGTGCAGATTTTCAATTCCGATCTGCGCAGCTACCGCGATCTGCCGCTGCGCTACGGCGAATTCGGCGCTTGCCATCGCAACGAGCCGTCCGGCGCATTGCACGGCATCATGCGGGTGCGTGGTTTCACTCAGGACGACGGCCATATTTTCTGCACCGAAGCGCAAATTCAGCCGGAAGTTATCGCGTTTCATTCGCAAGCGCTGAAGGTCTATGAAGATTTCGGCTTCAAAGACATCGCCGTCAAAATCGCGCTGCGGCCGGAGCATCGGATCGGCGGCGACGAAGCGTGGGAACTCGCCGAAAACGCGCTGCGCAACGGGCTTCGCGCTTGCGGCACGGAATGGGAAGAGTTGCCCGGCGAAGGCGCTTTTTACGGCCCCAAGGTCGAATACCATATGAAAGATTCGATCGGTCGCTCGTGGCAGTGCGGCACCATGCAAGTGGATTTTTTCATGCCGGGGCGGCTGGGCGCTGAATATGTGGATGAAGATAACAGCCGCAAAACGCCCGTCATGCTGCATCGTGCCATTGTCGGCTCGTTAGAGCGTTTTATCGGCATTTTGATCGAAAATCACGCCGGTGCCATGCCGTTGTGGTTAGCGCCGATGCAGGCCGTGGTGATGTGCATCACCGATCGGCAAGCCGTTTACGCCAAAGAAATCCAACAAATGTTAAAAAAATGTGGATTTCGCGTCCATGCCGATTTGCGTAATGAAAAGATTACTTATAAAATCCGCGAGCACAGCCTGCAAAAGCTGCCTTATCAGCTCATCGTCGGCGACAAGGAAGCACAGGCGCATACGGTAGCCGTGCGGACTCGCGGCGGTGAGGATTTGGGAGCTATGCCTCTGGATGCCTTGCTGACTCGTCTTGAAGAAGAACGGGCAGCGCGTCGGTAATTTTTCCGATGCCCGCTTAACGAGTGCATGGCTTTTTTGTATTTTTGAGGAGATAGAACAATCGCTCTGGAAAAGGAACAGCGGATCAATCACGAGATTACCGCGCACGAAATTCGCCTCATCGGCGCCGACGGCGAACAGGCCGGCATCGTTTCGCTGAACAAGGCGTTGGCCGAAGCGGAAGCCGCCGATCTCGATTTGGTCGAGATAGCGCCGCTGGCGAAACCGCCGGTTTGCCGGATCATGGACTTTGGCAAGTTCAAATACCATGAAGCCAAGAAGCAGCACGAAGCGAAACAGAAACAAAAACAGATTCAAATCAAGGAAATCAAATTCCGCCCGGGAACGGACGAAGGCGATTACCAGATCAAGATGCGCAATCTGATGCGCTTCCTCGGCGACGGCGACAAGGTGAAAGTCACTTTGCGTTTTCGCGGCAGAGAGATGACCCATCAGGAATTCGGCGTCCGCCTGATCGACCGGATCAAGGAAGAAACCGAAAGCGCAGCAACCGTTGAGCAGTACCCCAAACTGGAAGGCCGGCAGATGGTGATGATGCTGGCGCCCAGAAAAGCAGCAAAACATCACCCCAACAAGCCGGACGCCGGCCCTAAAGTCTCAGCCGCCAAAGAAGCGATGAGCGCCGCCGAAGGCAGCTAAAGGAGTTAATGCAATGCCCAAAATGAAAACCAAATCGAGCGCCAAAAAGCGTTTTCGTGTTCGCAGCAGCGGCTCGATCAAACGCTCGCGCGCATTCAGAAGTCACATTCTGACCAAGAAGTCCACCAAGACCAAGCGCCAGTTGCGCGGTCCGGCGGAAATCCATTCCACCAATATCGCCTCCGTCAAGGCGATGCTGCCCTACGCCTAAGGAGAGATCATGCCCCGAGTCAAACGTGGTGTGACCGCCCGCGCGCGGCACAAAAAAGTTTTAGATCAAGCCAAAGGTTATCGCGGCCGCCGGAACAGCGTCTATCGCATCGCTAAAGAAGCGGTGATGAAAGCCGGTCAATACGCTTACCGTGATCGCCGCCAGAAAAAGCGCGAGTTTCGCGTTTTGTGGATCGCCCGGATCAACGCCGCCGTGCGCGAACTGGGAATGACCTACAGCGTCTTTATGAACGGCCTCAAGAAAGCCTCGGTCGAAATCGACCGCAAAGTGCTGGCTGACCTCGCCGTTTACGACAAGGCGGCGTTCGCCAAAATCGCCGAACAGGCAAAGGCGTCATTGGCGTAAGTTATTGACTTGCTGTCATTGAAAAAACGGAGGCGTTGCCTCCGTTTTTTTGGGCAGGGGCGACCGCCCTCGGTCTCCCATCCTTGTACCGCGCAAGCGAAGCGCAGCAATTAGGTACGCCCTCTCTTGCCGTCATTCCCCGCGAAGGCGGGGAATCCAGACCTTGGGGAACCGTTGAGCGCAGCGAAACACATTCTTTATCTCAGCGCTCACAAAAACAAAAGTGAAAAATGAAAGTGAGCGGACTGGATTCCCCGCCTTCGCGGGGAATGACGGAAAAGGCGATACCGCGCCAATCTCAGGACACTTTGAAAAATAAGCGCAGTTTCTGTTTGAAATTGGAATAACTCCGATGTGCTGCGAGCGCCGTTGCGTTAAAATCTGAGGTTTCCTTTTTGCCTGTTTTCCGATTTCGTTTTCGGCTTATTTTCAACTCCACTATTTCGACCGCTTCAGGAAATCATCCCACCATGAGTCACGATCTTCTCCCCATCGTCGCTGCCGCCAAAGCGGAATTTGCGCAGGCCGTCGATGCCGCGACGCTGGAAAATTGTAAAGCGCGCTATCTCGGCAAAAGCGGCGCGCTGACCGAGCAACTGAAAGCGCTCGGTAAACTTCCTGCCGACGAGCGCAAGGCCGCCGGCGCGCACATCAACGAAGCCAAGGCCGCGCTGGAGGCCGCGCTCGATCTTCGCCGCGCCGAGTTGGCGCATCTCAAGATGCAGGCGCGGCTCGACGCCGAAGCCATCGACGTGACGCTGCCGGGGCGCGGCGTCGGTTATGGCGGCTTGCATCCGATCACCCGCACCCGCGACCGCATTGAAGCGCTCTTTCGCTCGCAGGGTTTCGCCGTCGCCGACGGCCCTGAAATCGAAGACGACTTTCACAATTTTACTGCGCTCAACACGCCGGAAAATCATCCGGCGCGCTCGATGCAAGACACATTTTACGTTGACAACAATCTCGTGCTGCGCACGCACACCTCGCCGATTCAGGTGCGCTGGATGGAGAATCATCCGCCGCCGATCAAGATCATCGCGCCGGGGCGCACCTTCCGCGTGGATTCCGACGCGACGCACTCGCCGATGTTTCATCAAGTCGAAGGCTTGTGGATCGACCGCGCTGTTTCGTTCGCCGATCTGAAACAAGTGTTCACTGAATTTCTGCGCTTGTTTTTCGAGCGCGACGATATTCGCGTGCGTTTTCGCCCGTCGTTTTTTCCGTTCACCGAACCGTCGGCGGAAATCGACATGGCGTTCGGCAACGAGCGCTGGCTCGAACTCGCCGGCTCCGGGCAAGTGCATCCGAATGTTTTGCGCGCCGTTCATCTCGATCCCGAACAATGGCAGGGCTTCGCCTTCGGCATGGGCATCGAGCGGCTGGCGATGTTGCGCTACGGCGTGACGGACTTGCGACTGTTTTACGAAAACGATTTGCGCTTCCTGCGTCAATTTTCCTGAGGGGATTATCGAATGAGATTTTCCGAACACTGGTTGCGCACGCTGGTTGATCCGCCGCTCGATTCGGCGGCGCTGTGTAATAGCCTGACGATGGCGGGGCTTGAAGTCGAAGAAACCTCGCCGGCCACGCCGCCTTTCTCCGGCATCGTCGTCGCTCGCATTCTCGATGTCGCGCCGCACCCCAACGCCGACAAATTGCGCGTCTGCCGCATCGATGTCGGCCAAACTTCTCCCTTGCAAATTGTCTGCGGCGCGCCGAATGCGGCGGCGGGGCTTGTCGTGCCCTGCGCGCTCGAAGGCGCGATGTTGCCCGGCGATTTCAAAATCAAACGTACCGCAATGCGCGGCGTCGAATCGTGCGGGATGCTGTGCTCGGCGCGTGAGCTCGGCATCAGCGACGACCACGGCGGCTTGATGTCGCTACCTTCCGATCTTGAACCCGGCGCCGATATTCGCACAGCGCTGCATCTCGACGATACCTTTATCACGTTAAAGCTGACGCCGAACCGCGCCGATTGTTTGTCGCTCGCCGGCGTTGCGCGCGAAGTGGCGGCGCTGACCGGCGCGCCTTTGCATTTGCCGGCGTGTACTCCGGCGGACGTCACGTCAAAAGTCGCCATCGGCATTCGCCTCGAAGCGCCCGAAGGCTGCCCGCGTTTCGCGGCGCGAATCATTGAGAACGTCAACCCGCAAGCAGCGACGCCGCTGTGGATGCAACAGCGTTTGTTGAGCGCCGGTATTCGCCCCATCTCGGCGCTCGTCGATGTCACCAACTATGCGATGATGGAGCTGGGGCAACCGATGCACGCTTACGATTGCCGCCGGATCGACGGCGATATCGTCGTGCGTTTCGCCAAACCCGGCGAAAAACTTTTGCTGCTCAACGAACAAACGCTCAATCTGACGCCCGATCTTCTCTTGGTGTGTGACGAGAAAAAACCACTGGGGCTGGCCGGCATCATGGGCGGCGAACATGCCGGCATCGCCGCCGATACCACGCATGTTCTGCTTGAAGCCGCGCACTTTTCGCCGTCCGTTGTTCAAGGCAAAATGCGGCGATTCGGTTTTGTTTCCGATGCCGGTCATCGTTTTGAACGCGGCGTTGATTTTGAGTTGCCGCCGAGAGCGATTGAGCGCGCCACCGAATTGATTTTGATGATTTGCAACATCCCCGGCAAAACGAAAGTCGGGCCTCTGATCGATGAATGCAAAACGCTGCCGGCGCGCCCGCCGGTGCGCGTGCGCGCCGCGCGCGTCTCCCGAATTTTAGGTTGGCCGATCGAAGCCGATGAAGTGGCCACGGTTTTTCAGAAGCTCGGTTTTGTTTTTAAGCACGAAGGAGATAACTTCACCGTCACGCCACCTTCGTACCGTTTCGATCTGACGCTGGAAGAAGACTTCATTGAAGAGGTTGCCCGCTTCCACGGCTACGATCACATCCCTCAACCGGCGGCCACGCACAGTCAACACATGCTGGCGCTGCCGGAAACGCAACTGCCGGTCGCCGCGCTCAAACAACGTTTGGCGCATCAGGGCTGGCAGGAGATTTTGACTTTCAGCTTCGTCGCTTCCGAAATGGAGGCGCTGCTCAATGGCGACGCTCCGAAAGTTGCGCCGGTGCGCGTTCACAATCCGATCGCCGC
This sequence comes from Burkholderiales bacterium, assembly GCA_031283405.1. GTDB lineage: Bacteria > Pseudomonadota > Gammaproteobacteria > Burkholderiales > Casimicrobiaceae > UBA931. The sequence goes on from JAITBX010000042.1 coordinate 11,958, forward strand.
GCAACTCGATGTGATGCGCACGTCGCTGTTGCCGGGTTTGCTGGAAACGCTCAAGAACAATCTGAATCGCAAAGAGCCGTACTTGCGGCTTTTTGAAGTCGGCCGCATTTTCCTCTCGGCCACTGCCGATGTTGCCGCCCAACCTTATCGCCTTGGCGGATTGGCTTACGGCGAAGCTGCGCCCGAGCAATGGGGGACGGCTTCGACGAAACGCCCTGTCGATTTCTTCGATGTCAAAGGCGCGTTGGAAACATTGGCTGCGCCGCGACGGTTGACCACGGCGCCGTTTGCCAACACTGGCGCCGATTCCAATGACCTGCCGCCGGCGTTGCATCCGCGTCGCGCCGCCCGCGTTCTGATTGATGGCGTGGTCATCGGCTGGCTCGGCGAATTGCATCCGCGACTCGTTCAGCATCTCGGTTTTCCGCAAGCGCCTGTCGTGTTCGAGCTAGACCGTGATTTGCTTCGTGAGCGCATTTTGCCGCAAACAGCGCCTATCTCCCGCCAACCGATGGCGCGACGAGACTTGGCCGTCATCGCTGACGCCCACGTTCCGGCGCAAAGCCTGATCGACACGCTGGAAAAAATCCGCCCGCCTCATGTTGAGGACATTCAACTTTTCGACATTTATCAGGGATCCAATCTGCCTGCGGGAAAGAAAAGCGTTGCGATTCTTATGCTTATACGCGATACTGAACGTACTTTGACAGATCGCGATATCGACGCCACCTTGCAGGAGTTTTGCACTGCGCTGGAAAAGGGTCACGGCGCCCGACTTCGCTCTTAGCACTTTAGGGATAACTAATGTCAACGCTCACCAAAGCAGAATTGACTGACTTGCTCTTCGAGCAACTGGGACTCAACAAACGCGAGGCCAAGGATATGGTCGAACGCTTCTTTGAAGAGATCCGGTTGGCGCTCGAAAACGGCGATACCGTCAAACTGTCCGGTTTCGGCAATTTCCAATTACGCGAAAAAGCGCAACGCCCCGGACGCAACCCGAAAACCGGTATCGATATTCCCATCTCGGCACGGCGTGTCGTGACCTTCCACGCCAGCCAAAAACTCAAAGCTCTGGTTGACGAGGCAGTTCATGCCCGGAACGCAACCCCGCGCGCCTGAGTTGCCGCCGATCCCCGCCAAGCGCTACTTCACCATCGGCGAAGTCAGCGAACTGTGCGCGGTCAAGCCGCACGTCCTGCGTTATTGGGAACAGGAATTTGCGCAACTCAAACCGCTGAAACGGCGCGGCAATCGGCGCTATTACCAGCATCACGAAGTTCTGTTGATTCGTCGCATTCGCGGCTTGCTTTACGATCAGGGCTTCACCATCAGCGGCGCTCGCAGTCAACTTGAAGACCCTGCGATGATCGGCAAAACCGCGCCCGCCGGCGCCGTCAAAAACAAATCTGCCGACAAGCCCGCTGAAGCAGCAACGCCAACCGGCGATGTTAAAATACGCGACGAGCTGGGTGAAATCCTGGCCATACTAAAAAAATCACGTTGATGTTTTTTTCAAAACATCGTTCAAAGCATCGGCGTTATCGTTGAAAACTTTTTGTCGCTTTTGCGAAATGGGGCATCTGCATGGATTCCAATTTTTATCAAATCATCGCTTCCGTCTTCATGATGGGACTCGTCGGCAGCGGCGCTCACTGCATCTTCATGTGCTCGCCGATCATGGCGGCGCTGTCGCTCAACTCACAACGTCGCTGGCTGCTGACCATCGGTTATAACCTTGGTCGGATCATCACCTATACCTTGATGGGCGTTCTCGTCGGCGCGCTCGGCAGTTGGCTGGCGCAACGCATCGGCGACCTGTTTCAAGTGCAACGGGTGCTGACCATCATCGCCATCCTCTTCATGCTGCTGATCGCCATACACATCAGCGGCCTGTTCACTGCGCTGGCGCCGCTCGAACGGATGGGCGGACGTCTCTGGCAAAAAATTCAACCACTCACCCGCCGGCTGTTGCCGGTCAAACACCTCCCTGGCGCGCTGGCGCTGGGAGGCCTTTGGGGCTTCATTCCGTGCGGCATGGTTTACAGCGCCTTGTCCCTCAGCCTCGCCACCGGCGATGCGCTCGAAGGCGGCGCAACGATGCTGGTTTTCGGCCTCACCACCCTGCCGGTGCTGACCGTCATCGGTGTGGCGGCAGGCGAACTGAACCGCTGGTTGCGCAACCCGTGGGTGAAACGCATTGCAGGAATCATCGTCGCCGCTCTGGCGATCTGGATGTTCATCGGATTGATGCACAAATCCGCGCCCGACCTCAACGCGCCGAAACATCACGCTCCGATGGCCGAAGGCCGGGTGAGGGGTGGTGCGTAGGGGCGGCATTCTGCCGTCCGTCAAAAATCATCTACGGGACGCCAAAGGCGGCGTCCCCTACGAAGGGCACGCCGCGCCCCTACGCCATCATGCGCGCAGCCCTTTTCGTTTCGACGTAGCAATCTGTTTTCTTGCCGTCATTCTGCGCGAAGTCGCAGAATCCAGAAAAAGAGCGGCATGGATTCTGCGATTCCACTTCGCTTCGCTCAGAATGACGAAGGAGACGGTAGCGCATAGGTTGCGGGACGCCGAAGGCGGTGTCCCCTGAGAAGGGCGCGGCACACCGTGCCCCTACGATTTAAAATTGGAATTAAAATTATCCTTTTCTCCCAACGAAAGCCCCGCAATGAATCCCGTTTACGACCAACCCTTTTCCTTCGCCAATGGCGCAACATTGCGCAACCGTATTGTGATGGCGCCGATGACCACTTGGTCGGGCGATGATAATGGCCGCCAGACTGCCGGCGAATTGGCGTATTACGACGCGCGCGCCGGCGGCGTCGGCATGCTGATTACCGGCACGACTTACACCGTGCCGAGCGGCAGAGGTTTTTCCGGCCAATATTACGGCGGTGACGACAGCTTCATCCCCGGCTTGACCGAGTTCGCCAAGATCATCAAGCGCCAAGGCGCCAAGGCCGTGTTGCAAATTTTTCACGCCGGCAAACAAAGCACGCCGGAATTGTCCGGCAACGATGTGGTGAGCGCGTCCGAGGTCGCCTCGGAGCGCCCCGGTTCCGTCAAACCGCGCGCGCTAACGGATGCTGAAATCGAAACGATCATCACTTCATTCGGCGAAGCGACGCGACGCGCCATCGTTGCCGGTTTCGACGGCGTTGAAATTCACGGTGCCAACGGTTATTTGATCCAGCAATTTTTCTCGCCGTATTCCAACCAACGCACGGATCGCTGGGGCGGTTCGCTCGAAGCGCGCGCGCGTTTTCCGCTGGCGATTGCCGATGTCGTTCTCGACGCGGCAAAAAAACATGCGGACAAAACGTTCATCGTCGGCTACCGTTTTTCGCCCGAAGAAACCAAAACGCCGGGAATTACGCTCGACGACTCGCTTTATCTGATAGATCGGCTGACGGAAAAACCGCTGACGTATTTGCATGCTTCGTTGAACCGTTTCGATCAAACCGTGCAGCGCGACAAAAACGATCGGCGCATCGTCGGCCAAGTGATTCATCAACAGATCAAAGGGCGCATGCCGTTGATCGGCGTCGGCGGCGTCAAAGTTGCGGACGATTTGCAGCGGGCGTTTGCTGCCGGCTATGAGCTCGTTGCCGTTGGCCGCGCGCTGATTGCCGAACCGCAATGGGTGCAGAAAGCGCGCGCCGGCGAAAAAATCGTTCCGTTCCTCGCCAAAGAAGATTGCGCCAAACAAATCGTGCCGGAAAAAATGTTTGGAAAATTGGTGGAAATGTTTCCGGATGCGGTGGCGAAGTAAAACAAATATGTTCGTAGGAACGCGGCGTGCCGTACCCATGCGAACGATTTTTGGCGATTGCGCCAAACAGAAGGGGCACGATGTTCGTGCCCCTTCTGTTATTGCACGAGTTTGAATGCGCTACGCGCTACGCCGCTTTTGCCTCGTCACTGTCGCCGCCACCGCCAACACCATCGCCAGCAGCAGCAACATCATCGGATTCAGCGTCGGGATGCTTTGCGCCGCGCCGGCCTTCGGGTTTATCAGGAGGTTGAACTGCACCGGCATGGATTGGCCTGCGCCGTTGGAGGCGATCACGCTGAACGTGAAGGTTCCCGTCGCCGTCGGCGTGCCGGTGATGACGCCCGCTGACGTGATGTTAAGCCCCGGCGGCAAAGCGCCGGCGAGGATCATCCACGAGGTCGCGGCAGGGCTTGCGGTCAGCGTCACGCTGTACGGCGTATCAACCGTGCCGCTCGGCAAAGCGCCGCCGGCAAATACCGAGGTGATGACCGGCGCGCCGCTGCCACCGCTCACGTTCACCGTGATCGTCACGGTGTTGCTCGTTGCCGTCGCAGTGTGCAAGCCGGTGGCGGCGTTGTTGGTGTTGGTCACGATGACGTAGTAAGTGAACGCTCCGGTAGCTGTCGTGTCGGGCGTGTAGCTTGTACCGATCGCACCGGTGATTGCTCCGCTGGCGTTATACCACTGATACGTCAACGTGCCGCCATCGGTAACGTTGGCCGCAAGCGTCAGCGCCGTCGCCGAATCATTCTGCGTGTAGGTTGCGTCAACAGGCTGCGTCGTGATGGTCGGCGTTTGTGCGTTCACCGCCGCGTTGACCGTCACCGTAGCTGTATTGCTCGTCCTCGTTGCGGTGGTTGCGCCGGTAATGGCCGGATCGTTGTTGGTGTTGGTCACGATGACGTAGTAAGTGAACGTTCCGGTGGCTGTCGTGCTGGGCGTGTAGCTTGTACCGATCGCGCCGGTGATTGCTCCGCTGGCGTTATACCACTGATACGTCAACGTGCCGCCGTCGGTAACGTTGGCTGCGACTATCAGGTCTGCCGCCGAACCATTCTGCGTGTAGGTCGCGTCAACAGGCTGCGTCGTGATAGTCGGCGTTTGTGCGTCCACCAGCGCCGCCGCCGAAATCGCGCCATAGTTGATGGTGATGCTTTCGCTGGCACCTGCATTATCCTTCACCGTGATGGTCGCCGTGCCCACCGCGCCCGGCGTTGTCGGCGCGCCGGAGATAACGCCGGTGGTTCCGCCGATGGTGATTCCGCCCGGCAAGCCGATCGCTTCAAAGGTGTAAGGTATGGTGCCGCCCGACACGCCGGTTGACACGTCGATAGGCGTGATGTCCGTGCCGACAGTGGACGCCGGAATGTCGAACGCCGAATTATAGGCAAAGGTCAGCGGCGTGCCGGCCGGCAAAGTGAATTTGACTGTTGCTCCTGTCGTCATCAAGCCGTTGCTCGTTGCCGGATCGGGAGCTACATCGTAGTTGAGCAGCGCGAACGGGATGTTCGTATTCGTTCTGGACGTTGCGATCACCGAGAAGGTCTTGCCGGTGGCGTCGAGGCCGGTCATCAAATCGTAAACGCCGCCCGCGCTGAACGGATCAGCGTTGAACGGCGCGGGCAGCGTCGCTGTCACGATGCCGCCGCTTGCCGGATCGGCGGTGAACACGACATCGTTGCCGATGATTCCCGAAGCGTTTTGCAGATTGCCCTTCGGAAGGGCGACGAAGATGGAGTTGACAGTGCCGCTAGTGCCTGCGCCAATGTCCGCCGCTCCGTTTGAGCCCTTCGCGGTTACGATTGTGTTTTCGCCGTAGATCAGAATGTTGCCGCTATTACCAACGTTGCTGCCGCCGATGCCGGAGGCATTGCTGCCGCCAGTAGCAGTGACTGTGCCATCGCTGATGATGATGTTGCCGCCAGAGCCGCTTCCAGCACCGCCGATGCCGGCAGCGCCGCTAGAGGCACCTGTAGCGTTGACTGTGCCGCCGGTAATGGTGATGTTACCGCCGTTGCCGTTGCTGGCATAGCTGCTGCCGCCGTTGCCGATGCCGGCGCCGCCGTTGCTGGTGGCGGTGACATCGCCGCCGTTGATAGTGATGGAGCCGCCATTGCCACTGCTGCCGAAGCTAATGCCGTGACCGCCGCCGATGCCAGCGCCGCTACCGGTAGCGTTGACCGTGCCGCCATTGATGATGATTGTTCCACCATCGTCGCCATTATTGTTGCTGTTACCGCCGCCAATACCGGCAGCAGAAGAGCCGCCGCTTGCGGTCAGAACGCCAGTGCCTGTGGTTTCGCCGTCAATCGTCAGAGTCGCGCCAGTGGTTTGAATGCCCGCGCTGCTGCTGCCGCCGGTAAGCGCATTGGTCGATCCATCCGCCAGAATCAGCGTCACATCCGCGCCAGTGTTCAGCAGCAACGCGCTCTGGTTGGCTCCCAGGCCGGTGATAGTCACGCCGTTCAGCGTGACAGTGGCCGTGGCGTCAGCCGCGATCTCAATGCGGCGCTGGTTGCTACCGTCGCCGGTAACGCTCAAATCAGCTCCATCGACAATGGTGTAAACGCCGGTCGGGTTGCCCGGATTCGAATACGTCCAGCAACCGGCGAAGGAAGCTGCCGGATTGGTGATACTCAAGTCGATGTCGCACGTTCCGACGGGCGCAGTGACTGTTATCGTTGCGGTGTTGCTCGTTGCCGTGGCGGTGGTTGCGCCGGTGGCGGCGTTGTTGGTGTTGGTCACGATGACGTAGTAAGTGAACGTTCCGGTGGCTGTCGTGCTGGTCGTGTAGCTTGTACCGATCGCGCCGGTGATTGCTCCGCTGGCGTTATACCACTGATACGTCAACGTGCCGCCGTCGGTAACGTTGGCCGCAACCGTCAGCGCCGTCGCCGAATCATTCTGCGTGTAGCTTGCGCTCTGCGGTTGCGACGAGATCGTCGGCGTTTCCGCGTCCACTTTGACCGTGAAGGTCACGGTGAAGCTCGCCGAGATGCCATTGCTGCCGGTGACCGTCACCGTCGCGGTATGCGTTCCTGCGGCGAGGCCGAGAGCCGGCGCTACCGAGAAGGTATTGAGCGCGCCTGCGGCGAGGCCGCCGCTGACGTTGTTGTTGGAGATAACGAAGTCGGTGTTGGACACGCCCACCGTCAACGTACCGGTGGCCTGGTTACCGGTGTTCGTCACCGTAACGGCTTGAGGCGTTTGCGCCGCGTAGCCGAAAGTCGCCGAGCCGAAATCGAGCGTGCCCGTTTGCGAGAGCGACACGCCATAAGTGCGGACATAGAAAGTCACGTCAAAGCTCGCCGTTCCGCCCTTGCTGCCGGTGACTGTCACCGTCGCGGTATGCGCGCCTCCGGTGAGGCCGGTTTTCGGCGCAATCTGGAAGGTCAGCGGCTGACCGCCGAAGGCGATGTCTTGGCCGCTGACGGTATCGGCAGAGATTGCAAAATCGTTCGCGTTCGTGCCGGACAACGCAACCGACAGCGTGCCGGTGGGGCGGTTGCCGGTGTTCGATACCGCAATGGTTTGCGGCGTCTGCGCGGCGTAGCCGAGAGTCTGCGAGCCGAAATCGAGCGTGCCCGTCTGCGAAAGTGTCAGTTCGTAGTCCGCTATCGAAAAATCGATATGCGCGGTCGAGGTCAGCAAATAAGCGCCCGTTATCACAGCCGGATCGCCCGTTACAGGATCAGGATTGACGTCGTAGCCGTTCAAGCCGAACGTGATAGTTTCAGTCGCCAGCGCGGGGCTGGTATAGACCGAGAAGGTCTTGTCGCCCACGCCCGCTGTGCCGAGGCCGGTCATCAAATCATAGACGCCGCCCGCGCTGAACGGATCAGCGTCAAACGGCGATAGCAATGTGACCGTCACCACATCAGCCGACGCCGGCGTGGCGGTGAACGGAACGGGGTTGACGGTTATCCCCGGAGTGCCGCTCAAGGTCAAATTGCCTTGGGGAATGGCGATGAAGATGGAGCCGACAGCGCCGAGGGTGGCGCCAAGGCTTCCGGCACCGATGTCTTGCGCGATGGTTCCCGCTATTGTTCCATGTTTCGCGGTCACGACGGTGTTTTCGCCGTAGATCAAAATGTTGCCGCTGGCGCTGGCAGTAGCTGTGGTGCCGTTTCGTCCGCCGCCGCCAATACCGGCGGCGCTTCCGTTGCCGATAGCGGAAACTGTGCCGCCGCTGATGATGATGTTGCCGCCCGCGCCGTTCAAGCCGCCGCCGATGCCGGCGGCGCCGATGTTGACAGCGCCGGTGGCAGTGATCGTGCCGCCGCTAATGGTGATATTGCCGCCATCACCGTTGCCGCCGCCGCCAATGCCGGCGCCAGAGTTAGCGCCGCTGACCGTAGCGGTGATATCGCCGCCGGTGATGGTGATGTTGCCGCCGCCGCCATCGCCGTTGCCACTGTTGCCGACGCCGCCGCCGCCGATGCCAGCGCCGGCGCCGTTGCCGGTGGTCTCAGCGATGATCGTGCCGCCGGTGATGGTGATCGTCCCGCCGGTGCCGCCATAACCGCAAGCATAGCAGTCATAACCGCCGCCGCCGATGCCGGCGCCGCCGCAATTATTGACACTGGTGGCATGGATCGTGCCACCGTTGATGGTAATGACACCGCCATCATTGTTCGCATAACTGCCGCCAGTGGCACCCCCGCCGCCGCCGCCGATGCCGCTGCCGCCGGTGGCGGTGATGTCGCCGCCGTTGATGGTGATGTTGCCGCCGCTGTTGTCGGCGCCTGCGCTGGTGTTGCCGCCGCCGCCGATGCCGGCGGCAGTGCCGGTGCCGGTAGCAGTGATCTTGCCGCCGTTGATGATGATCGTTCCGCCATCGTTGCTGCCGGTGGCGTTGGCGCCGCCGCCGATGCCGGCGCTATTGTTACCGCCGGTAGCCGTCAGCGTGCCTGTGCCTAAAACGCCGCCTTCGATCGTCAGCATTGCGCCAGTGGTTTGAATGCCGGCGCTGTTGCTATTGTTGCCCGTGAAGGTATTATCCGTGCCGTCGGCCAGAATCAGCGTGACGTTTGCGTCCGCATTCAACAGCAGCGCGGAAAGGCCTGAGCTGGCGGAGAGATTCATGCCTCCCAGCGTGATGGTAACCGTGGCTTTGGGCGCGACTTCGATGTGGCGCACGGCGCTGCCACTGGGAAGGGTAGCGCCGGTGATGGTCAAATGAGCGC
>JAITBX010000114.1 GCA_031283405.1 Burkholderiales bacterium
TCTCTGATTCATGTCGTCTTCGTCTTTTACTGCCACCATCGAATCGCTCGACCAGGACGGTCGCGGCATCGCCCGCCTCGACGGAAAAACCGTTTTCGTCGAAGGCGCGTTGCCCGGCGAAACGGTTATCGCGCAAATCCTCAAACGCAAACCGTCGTGGGAACTGGCGCGCGCCGAACAAATCCTCGTTGCCAATCCTGAGCGCGTAACGCCGCGCTGCCCGCACTTCGGCGTCTGCGGCGGCTGCACCTTGCAGCACGCCACGCTCGCTCTGCAAGTCGCCGCCAAACAGCGCGTACTGGAAGACGCGCTGCAACGCCTCGGCAATGTGCGCGCCGAACAACTCTTGCCGCCGATTCACGGGCCGGCGTGGGGTTACCGTTTTCGGGCGCGTTTGTCGGTGCTGCATGTTCTCAAGAAAGGCGGTGTGCTTGTCGGGTTTCACGAGCGTCGATCGAGCTATGTTGCCGATATGCGCGAGTGTCCGGTGTTGCCGCCGACGGTTTCGGCGTTGTTGCTGCCTTTGCGCGAGCTGATCGCGTCGCTGTCGATTCGTGATCGCTTGCCGCAGATTGAGGTTGCCGTAGGCGAGCCGTGGCAAATGTCGTCGCAAAATGGCGCGTTGATCACGGTTTTGGTGCTGCGTATTCTCGAACGGTTGAGCGACGAGGATGAGGCACGGTTGCGCGCGTTCGCCGACTGTCACGGCGTGGATTTTTGGTTGCAAACGGGCGGTCCCGAGACTGCCCGCCCGTTTTACCCACAGGATTCGGCGCTGGCGTATTCGCTACCGGAATTTGCGGTGACGCTACCGTTCGCGCCGACCGAATTTACCCAAGTCAATCACGACATCAACCGCGTGCTGGTGCGCCGCGCGCTGGCGTTGCTGGCGCCGCAACCGAACGAACGTATCGCCGATTTTTTCTGCGGTCTCGGCAATTTCACGCTGCCGATTGCGCGTTGCGGCGCGCGCGTCACCGGCATCGAAGGCAGCGCAGCGCTGCTGCGTCGCGCCGAAGAGGGCGCGCGGCAAAACGGCTTGCAGGATCATTGCGCCTTTCTCTGCGCCAATTTGTTTGAAACGACGCTGGACACTTTGGCGCCGCTGTTGCCGCTCGATAAAATCCTGATCGATCCGCCGCGCGAAGGCGCGGTCGAATTGGTGAAAGCCCTGCCGCACGCGAACGAAAAAAATGCGGTGCGCCGCATCGTTTACGTCTCGTGCAATCCGGCGACGCTGGCGCGCGACGCGGCGGTGTTCGTTCACGAGCGCGGCTATGCGTTGCGCGCCGCCGGCGTCGTCAACATGTTCCCGCACACTGCGCATGTCGAGTCGATGGCGGTGTTTGAGCCGAATTTAACAGCATCTGCGACCCCATGAGCCTCGCTCGTCAAAGCGCGCTTTACCTCATCTTCGGGCTGGTGCAACTCGTTGTCGATTGGTTGTGCTTCGTCGTACTGACTTGGCTCGGCGCGCCGCCGGTTCCCGCCAACTTGGTCGGGCGCGTGAGCGGCGCGTTGCTCGGATTCTGGCTCAACGGCAAACACACCTTCGGCGTGAGCACGCAAGGCAAATTGCGTCCCGCGCATCTGGCGCGCTTCGTCGTGATGTGGTGCCTTACCACCGCCGCCAGCACCGCCGCCGTCACCCTGGCCGAAGGCGCGGAAGGGCTTTACTTCGCTTGGCTCATCAAGCCGTTTTTCGACGCGCTGCTCGCCGTGATCGGTTTTCTGGTATCGAAATTCTGGGTTTACAAATAGGGGTCAGGTATCAGAGCGTAGTGAAACCCATCTTGTGCTTGTTGCACAATCTTTCCCCTCTCCCTCGAAAGCGAAATTGTTTTTGAAGGCAAGCCCGTATCAAACCTTGACGCGCGCACTTTTGCCTGTTTTAGCGTGCGCTTGAGAAAAAGCCAGAATGACCTCACGCACGATCTTGCGTTGCGGCGCAGGTAATTGCAAAAAAGCATCAAAGGTTTCACGCTCCAAAGAGTTGATTCCTTTATCCCAACGTCGGCGATAAGCCTGCACCGACTTGCGCACAGCTTCGCCATAGCGCAACACCTCCGGCTCGATCTTGAGCCATTCAGCCAGCGCCTGTAACTTGTCCTGCGCGGGAATCGCTTCGCCGCGCAGCCAGCGCGACACCGCCTGAAATGTCACAGATTTTCCCCAATAGCGCGAATTGAAGTTCTTCTCCAGCACAGCAGGACGCGGCTCATAACCTTCCGCGAGCATGGCTTCGCGCAAGCGTTTGGCAAATTCAGTCTTTTCGTTCATAAACCGGAAGTTAAATTCCGGTTTGACCATGATTAAACTTTGTGTTGTAAAATATCTTCAACTATCGGTTTAATGCGGAAAGAAAAATGCCCAAGTCCCTGCTCGAACAACTCCCTCAAATCGTTGCCGATGGGCGCAAGCAGGCCGAACGCATCCTTGAAAGCCTGGAAAGCCGTCAGCGCGTGCGCTTGCAGACGCGCGAGGTGGTGCTGCCCGCCAAGGACAGCGCCGCGCTGGACTGGGTAGCGCAGCAGCGCCGCCAGACGCAGCATGAGGCCGCCGAGCAATCGCCCGG
>JAITBX010000199.1 GCA_031283405.1 Burkholderiales bacterium
CCATCCACTCAACCTGATCGGCGTAATTGTTGGGCGACGCCACTTCCACGGTCGCCGGCAGATTGAAGATGATTTTTTTTTTCTTCTTCGGCTGCCAAATCTCAGTCACCGCGTTGCACACTTCGGCGGCAAATTCGGTTTCGGTCGCCGTGAAACTTTCCGGCGAATACTGAAATTGCCAATCGGTCTCCGGGTATTCGCGGGCAATGTCGCGCATCATCTTCGCCCCCGACACGGCGAGGTCGATCACGCCCTGACGATCCAGCCGAAACACGATGCGCCGCTGCGCGGGTGACGTTGAATTGTACAAATGCACAATGGCGCGCTTGGCGCCTTTCAGCGACTCGAAAGTCCGGCGGATCAACGATTCGCGCGATTGGGTCAACACTTGCACCGTCACATCATCGGGAATGCGTTTTTCGTCGATCAGTTTGCGGACGAAATCGAAATCGGTTTGCGACGCGGACGGAAAGCCGATCTCGATTTGCTTGTAGCCCATTCTGATCAACAGATCGTAGAGTCGCATCTTGCGGGCGCTGTCCATCGGTTCGATCAACGCCTGATTGCCGTCGCGCAAATCGACGCTGCACCAGATCGGCGCATGGGCGATGGTTTTGTCAGGCCAGGTTCGGTCTTTCAACGGAACCGGCGTAAACGGTTGGTACTTGGAAGATGAAGGAGCTTGCTCAACAGTTTTCATGGGGTTCTCTCATTGAAATAAAATCAAAAAAACATCGCGCCTTTCTTTTGAAAAGGCACGCGCAAAAACCAAAGGTAAAAATAAATTTAGGCGCGCGCGAGGCGCAGCAGCAGCAGCCCGCCGAGCAAACGACAGGCTGACGACTTGTAAAAGCCGTGTGATGAAGAAACAGCCAAAAAGGCAAAAGAGTAAAAACAACGCATAGACAGAACCTTAACGGATTTTCCGGCGGCAAGCAAGCGCTACGTTTAATTTTATCGAACGGTTGTTGTTTTTACGATCATTGAGGCGGTTTATTTCGGAGGTAAGGCGCGGCCAGCCGCAGGTAATGGAACATCGACCACAGCGTCAAAATCACGGCAACCCATAACGCCACCGTTCCCACCCAAGGGGTCGAAATGTGCGGAATCACCGGCTCGTACAGCAACAATGCCGTCACCGCCACCATTTGCGCCGCCGTCTTGACCTTGCCGATCATCACCACCGCCACGTTCTTGGCCTGCCCCAACTGCGCCATCCATTCGCGCAACGCCGAAATCGTGATCTCGCGGCCAATGATGATCGCGGCCAGAAACGATTCTGCCCGCTCCAGTTGCACCAGAAGGATCAAGGCGGTCGCCACGATCAGTTTGTCGGCCACGGGGTCGAGAAACGCGCCGAATGCGCTGGTAGCCCCCAGCGCCCGCGCCAGATAGCCGTCAAACCAATCGGTCAGCGCCGCCGCCACGAAGATGCCTGCCCCCAGCCAGTTGCGCGCCTCCGGCACCATCCAAGTGTCCGGCAAATAATAGACAGCAACCAGCACCGGAATCATGACGATCCGCAACCAAGTCAGCGCCGTAGGAAGTTTATAAATCATGGCAATTGGCAATAAGTGTGCCCTATTATCTTAACGTATTCTCCGCCCGAAACAGCGGCAAAAACAAAAAAGCCGACGATCTGTCGGCTTTTTTGCGCGAAAAAAACGCAGATCAATGTTCACGAGTCTTGAAGGCGCGGATACCGTTGACCATCGTGCTGACCACCGTCTCTCTACCCATAATGTCTTCACGGAACGCCATGTAGATGTGCATGATGGTGAAGATCAGCAGGTAGTACATCGCAAGATGGTGTGTGGTGCGCACGGCTTGAGCATCGCCGAACAGGCTATGCACCCAGCCGAACGCCGCCATCCAGCCGGTGCCCGACGACCATTGCTGGGCGTAGAGCGCAAAGCCGGTGATGATGGAAACTACCACGCCAACCACGAACATCGCAATCATCCCCGCCTGAGCCAAAGGATTGTGGCCAATCCATGAATCCGGCTCTTTCTTGAGGAAGAGGTAGTAGAACAACTGACGGAACAGTCCTTTCCACCAGGCAATGCTCCAGACCGGCGGCACGAAGAGGCTGCGCGCGTAGCGGTTGCCGACAAACGCCCAGTAAATCCGCATGAGAAACGCCACGGCAAAAACCATCGCACAAGACATGTGGATGATTCGCACCCAAGCGAACCCATAGGTGAATGTTGCTTCACCTCCGACGGCATCCGGCGGATTACTGATCAGATAGCCGGTAAACACCAGCGGAAACATCATCAGAACGGTGATCCAGTGCCACAGCCGTACCGGCGCCTGAAAAACGTAAACGCTTTCCGTCGGGCCTTCAAGGACGCGCCCTGAGTTTTTCTCGATCTTCATGATCGTCTCCTCAACGTACCTGAACCTTGACCAGTTCTTCACCCTTTTCACCCATGACGTGCGTCGAGCACGCCAAGCAGGGATCAAAGCTGTGAATCGTCCGTATGATTTCCAGCGGCTTGTGCGGATCGGCCATCGGGGTGTTCATCAACGCCGCTTCAAACGCGCCGATTTGTCCCTTCACATCACGTGGGCTGCCGTTCCAAGTCGTCGGAACCACCGCCTGATAATTGTCGATACGGGTGTCCTTGATCCTGATGAAGTGCGACAGCGCGCCACGCGGCGCTTCGTTCGCGCCAGCGCCTTTGCATTCCTTCGGCCAAGTGGACGGTTCCCATTTCGTCATGTTGGCGGTCGTGGTATCGCCGGCCTTGATGTTGGCGACGAGTTCTTCGTAGAAGGACTTCATCTTGTGCGCCGCCCACTGCGCTTCCAGACCACGCGCTGCCGTGCGACCAAGCGTCGAGAAGAGCGCCGTGATCGGCAGACCCAACTTGCCGAGCAGGCCATCGACCTGCGCCTTGATTTCGGCGTGGCCACGAACATAACCGATGACATAGCGCGCCAAGGGGCCGACTTCCATCGGCTGACCGCGCCAACGCGGCGCTTTGATCCACGAGTATTTGGCGTTCTCGTCGAGTTGCTGCCACTCGGTGCGTTTGCCTTTGGCGTTTGACCCCAGCACATAGTTCGGTTCGGTCACGCCGTCGAACGGATGCAATCCCTTGCCCGTTTCGGCGTACTTGTACCACGAG
>JAITBX010000227.1 GCA_031283405.1 Burkholderiales bacterium
TGGATTGCTTCATCGCTTCGCTCCTCGCAATGACAGAGCAGGAAATGCCGTCATTGCGAGCGCAGCGAAGTAATCTCGTTTTTCATCCATTTAAACTCAGACCGCTCTAAATCATAGCGTGCAACAGGCTTGGCAGGTGTTGAAGATGAAACGCCGCATTGTTGGGGTTCGCTGTGCTCACCTGCAACTTATGATTTTTGACGGGCGACCACAGGTCGCCCCTACTTGCCTCCCTGACTCTTGACGCCTGATCCCTGATCTTCTGATGTCTGCGCCTTCGCCTGCCGCAGGTAATCGATGATTTTTGAATTGCCGCCGCGTATCGCCCAATCCATCGCCGTTGCACCGTTTTCATTGCGCAGATTGACATCGGCGTCGTGGTCGATCAACAGTTTGACGGTCGAGACGTTGCCTTGCCGCACGGCCATCATCAGCGCTGTCGTGCCGTTCGGCGAACGCGCGTCGATATCGGCCAGATAGTCGAGCAGCAAGTCGATGATTTCATCTTGCCCTCCGGTCGCTGCGTAAATCAGCGGTGTCCATCCTTTGCGGTTGACCTCCGCGCCGTTCTTGATTAACAACTCGATCATGCGACGATGCCCGCTCAGCGCCGCCACCATCAACGCGGTATCGCCATAGGCGCTGGCCTTGTCAACTTTTGCGCCCGCTTTCAACAACGCTTCCGCCACATCGATATTGCCATGACGCGCCGCCAGCAACAGCACCGGCTCGCCGTTCGGATCGGCCATCTCGGGGTCAAGCCCTTTTTTTATCATCGCCGTCACATCGTCAACGCGATTTTCCTTGATCGCCGTCAGAAATTGTGTGTAAACCTCGTCCTTCTGGTCACCGCGTTTTTGCTCTTCTTTTTGTATCGCCGCACGGCGTTCCAACACACTCTCTTTCGTCGCGCCCGATTGCGCGACAACACCGCCGCTCATCAAAACGCCGGCCAATCCGCACAACGCTACGATCACACTTTTACGCATTTCTTTTCTCTCCTGCAAGTACGACTTTAAACAACCGGAAAAAATTGGCGGAACTCGCCCGCCCCACTTCGTCGAGCGGCATGTCGCGCAAACGCGCGATTTCTTCGGCGACGTGTGCCACCCAAGCCGGCTGATTGGGATACTTCCCGCGATACGGCGCCGGCGCCAGATAAGGGCTGTCGGTTTCAATCAACAGACGATCGAGCGGCACGCGCTGCGCCGCTTCTTTCACGTCTTTGGCGTTCTTGAACGTGACCACGCCCGAAAACGAAATATAAAAACCCAAAGCCAGCGCCGCTTCCGCCGCCGCCCAATCCGCCGTGAAACAATGCATCACGCCGCCGACACGATCTGCTCCTTCTTCGCGCAGAATGCGCAACGTGTCCTCGGTAGCATCGCGCATGTGAATAATCAGTGGCTTTCCGGTCGCGCACGCCGCCGCGATGTGCGTGCGAAAACGTTCGCGTTGCCACTCCGCTTCACGCGGCACATGATAATAATCAAGGCCGGTTTCGCCGATCGCCGCCACTTTCGGATGATCTGCATAATGCAACAAATCGCGCATCAGTTTATCAACGCCGGTCGCGTCGCTTTCATCGACACTCGGATGCAGCCCGACCGAGCAGTACAAATTCGGTTGCGCTTCGACCAGCGCCAGCAACGCCGGAAAGTTCGCCACTTCCACTCCGGCGCACAACGCATGAGTGACGCGAGCGGTGCGCATCGTCGCCAGAACTTCACCCAGCCGCGAAGCAAATTCCGGAAAATCGAGGTGACAATGTGAGTCGATAAACATGAGTCAAGCCGCTGCGAAATTTCGTTGCAAACCCCCGGGAGCTTCGCTGCCACCCCCTTTCAAAAAGGGGCTTTGTAGCGCAAGAAATAAATGTATTTAATCAATCAAAACCGCTCTAAAGCGTATGCGTTGGCCGATCGGACGCCAAGTGACGCCCCAGTATTTTCTCGATGGCTTTTTGCGCTTTCGCGCCTGCTTCATCGTCGGCAAATTGCACGCCGATGCCTTTGATGCGACCGGCCTGCAAGGAATCCGGCGTCACCCAAATCACTTTGGCCTGCGTCGGCAATCGTTCGGGAACATCTTTCAGCGTCAGCAGCAAAAACACTTCTTCGCCGAGCAGGTGTTTTTTGCTGGTGGGAATGAACAGCCCGCCGCCTTTGACGAAAGCCATATACGCCGCGTACAGCGCTGAACGCGAAGGGATGTTGACCGGCAATACGGCGCCCCGTGGCGCGGCTTGTTCCGACATATTCATTTCCTCAAAAAAACTCTCACTGCGACCGTCGATGAGAAAACAGCGCGCGGTATTCGATCAACAGCGCTTCGACCACCAACCTCGGCTGCAAGGTGTGATTCAGCCAGCGGCGCTGCGTCAACAAGGAGCGATGATAATGGAAAAGCGCCGCCGGTGCTATGGCCGCCGCCAGCGGCTGCAACTTTTCCTGAAACTCGGTGTGGTAACGCGCCGCGCCGCCGCCGTGAATCCGCGCCAGATCGACCGTCCAGCCGATCAACATTTCGACGAATTGCGCCAGCCGCTCCTTGTTGTCATCGCGGTTGCCGCCCCAGCCCTGCGCCACCGCATACGGCGACAAGCGATGCGGCTGCGCCAGCATCTTCTGCCAACCCTGCCGCAAAGTCTGCTGATCTGGGTTGAAAAGCCCGCGCGCCGTCAGCGGCGCGCCGCCGGCCTGCGC
>JAITBX010000079.1 GCA_031283405.1 Burkholderiales bacterium
CGGGTATCTTCCGCTGTATTGAGCACTTCAAACAAACGCGCGATGCGCTCGGACAAATCGGAACCGTCAGGCTTGGACGCTTCAATGTAGCGGGAAAAGCTGTCTTGCGGAAAGGTGCCCGTATCGTCGGCGAACAGGCAGAACAACAGCCGAACGAGATAGACTTCGAGGTCATGCCCGTCGTAACCGAACGCTTTCAGGGCGTCGTGCAGCTTGGCCATTTTCTCGGCGGCTTTGACGTTGACTTCCACTTGCTCGTCACGAATGCGCTCGGTGGTATAGCCGGCGATATTGGCAAAACGTTTGATGTGCTTGCGCAAATCTTTCAGTTTGAAGGTGAATTTTTCTTTGGTTGAGTGCCGCCATCCCTGAAAGGTTTCAAAGTCGCAGACCAGCCACAGGTCGGGAACATCTTCGGCAGGCAAACGATCCATGTAGCCTTTCAACTGCTGGTAGGCATCGCCCAAATTTTTCCCTCTCGTTTTCATTTCGACGGCGATTTGCCCCGACCAGAAAAAGTCGATCCAGTTGGCGGTTCCGCTGCTTTTGCGGACTTCGTGCTCGAAAGAACCTTGCAGCAGCGGATCGTCCATGCCGAAAACTTGGAAAAATCCGAGTAAAAAAGGCTGCTTTTCGGCGTTTTCGCGGTGGGCGTCTTGCCACCGTTTGGCAAAGGCGACGGCGTTCGCCTGAATGTCGTCCCAGAGCAGTTTCGTGTTTTGCGCCCCTTGTTTCATCGCCCTATCCGCAGTGTGAGTTCAAAACAGCAATATAGCAGGATCAGGGATCAACACAAACGGGCGACCGCAGAGCCTGTTCCCGCGAAGGCAGGAGTCGCCCCTACTCCTGAATCCAATAAAATCACGCCCACCCTCGTCTCTTTTGCATAAAATGGGTAGAATCATAACTTTCGTTTATTGCCCTATTGTCTTTAACCGAAAGGTAGAGGTCTTGCCGTCATGAGTCAGCTTAAATTAGTGTTGTTGATCGCCGGGACTATCGTGGTTTTGGCGGTTATCATCTATAACGCCATTCAGATTCGCGCCATCAAATCCCGTTCTGCCGCCGCTCGGCGGGAGTCGCCTCCTTCCCGCCCGACCGAAGCGCCGCGCGAGCCGACGCTGCGCACTGACGCGCCCGCGCCGAGTATTCCGTTCGAGCATCACAAGGAAGCGCCGGATTTCATGGCCGAAGCGGTGTTGACGTTGCAACTGCCCAACACGGTCAGCGCCTCGCCCGAACTGGCGAAGCAAATGCTCAAAACGCCGGGCAAGCGGGTTCGCTTGTTCTGGCAATCGCAAGGTGCGGCCGCCTGGACACTGTTGAATGGCGCGGCGGACATTCTCGCTGTTCTCGGCCACGCTTCGCCCGAGGAAAAAGCCTCGGCGCTGCTCGACGACGCCCGCACGACGCCGGTGCATTCGCTGGCTTTCTGTCTGCAACTCGCCGATCGCGCGCAAGCGGTAACGCTTGAACAGCTCGACGCTTTTCAAAAACACATCGAGGGCGTGGCTTCATTGTTGTCGGCCAGTTATACGCCTTTCGATGTTGCGCTCGAAGCCGAACGCGCCAAAGCGCTCGACAAAGCCTGCGCGCAACTTGATGTTCAATTCGGTTTGACGCTGCACGGAAAAGTCGGCCCTCTGCCCGGTCAGCAGTTATTGCAAGCAGCGCAAAAACTGGGACTCGTGCTCGAAAAAGGCGCGTTGCGTTATTTGCGAAACGGCCACGAAATTTTCCGCATCGAAAGTCACGAAGGTTTGCCATTGTCCGAAGAGCGTTTGCGCAAAGCCATTCAAGACCCCATTCTGCTGCTCGACTTGCCGCAAGTGCGCCGTCCCGAGCAGTGTTTCGATGAAATGCTGAAGTTGGCGACGCAACTGGCGCAAGCGTTGTCGGCGCAGCTCGTCGATGACCATCAACACCCGATCAACGAACAAGGATTGGCGTCGATCCGCACCGATATCGGCAAAGCCACGCAAGCATTGCGCGACATCGGCATCGATCCGGGAAGTTCGCGGGCGCTTCGTTTGTTCACGGCCTGAATTTTTTCAGGAGTGTAGCGGTGCAAACGCAAAATGCAGAGCAAGGCACGCTGTTTTCCGCGCCGCCTTCGCCGTCTCTTGCGTCAGCGAATGTTGCTGAAAGAATTGTGACGCTGCGCGCAACCATCGCTGCGCACGATCATCGCTATTATGTGCTCGACGCGCCGATCATCGCCGACGCCGAATACGATGCGCTCTATCGTGAATTGCGGAAACTGGAAACGCAACATCCTGAATTGATGTCGCCCGATTCGCCCACGCAGCGCGTCGGAGAAAAACCGCTTCCCGAATTTCCGGCAGTGCGTCACACCGTGCCGATGCTTTCGATTCGCACCGAAACGGATACCGAAGCCAGCGGCGCGCGCGCTTTCGATGCGAGGGTGCGGCGCGAACTCGGTTTGACGGAGAACGATCCACCGATTGCGTATCTGGCCGAACTCAAATTCGACGGACTCGCCATCAGCCTGCGCTACGAAAACGGCGTTCTCGTTCAAGGCGCGACGCGCGGCGACGGCGAAAACGGCGAGGATGTGACGCAAAACATCCGCACGATTCGCGCGATTCCATTGCGGCTGAACAGCAGCGCACCGCCCAAAGTCATCGAAATTCGCGGCGAGGTTTACATGCGCCGCGACGATTTTGAAAAACTCAACGAGCGGCAACTCGCCACCGGTGAAAAAATTTTTGTGAACCCGCGCAATTCGGCGGCGGGCAGCTTGCGCCAACTCGATCCGGCGATCACAGTCAAACGCCCGCTGTCGTTTTTCGCTTACGGCCTCGGCGAAGTCAGCGGTTGGAGTCTTCCCGAAACGCACGGCGATGTGCTCGACGCGATTGAACGATTCGGTTTGCCGGTGGACAAACATCGCCGCCACGCCCTCGGCGCCGAAGAACTCATCGCGTTTCATCAAGACGTTGCAACGTTGCGCGAAACGTTACCGTTCGACATCGACGGCGTCGTTTATAAAGTTGATTCGCTGGCGTTGCAGCGGCAACTCGGCTTCGTCACCCGCGAACCGCGCTGGGCGGTCGCGCACAAATACCCGCCGCAAGAACAGTTCACCACCGTGCAACACATCGACGTACAAGTCGGCCGTACCGGCAAACTCACGCCGGTCGCCAAACTGTCGCCGGTTTTCGTCGGCGGCGCGACAGTGACCAACGCCACGCTACACAACGAAGATGAAATCAAACGCAAAGATGTGCGCATCGGCGACACGGTGATCGTGCGCCGCGCCGGTGATGTGATTCCCGAAATCGTCGCCGTCGTGATCGAGCGACGTCCCAAAAATACGCACGCCTTCGAGATGCCGCAGCAGTGTCCGGTTTGCGGCGCTGCCGTCACTCGCGAAGAAGGCGACGCCGACGCTTACTGTTCGGGTGAACTTTATTGTCCGGCGCAGCGCAAGCAGGCGTTGCTGCATTTTGCCGGAAGACGCGCGATGGATATCGAAGGGCTGGGCGATAAAATCGTCGAGCAACTCGTTGACAAAACGCTGGTTCGATCCGCCGCCGATTTATACAAACTGACGCAAGGCGATTTCGCCGGCCTCGAACGCATGGCGGAAAAAAGCGCCGCCAATGTGATCGCCGCACTGGAAAAAAGCAAACACACCACACTCGAACGTTTCATCTTCGCGCTCGGCATTCGCCATGTCGGCGAAGCGACCGCGCGCGATCTCGCGCAACATTTCGGCTCGCTGGATGCGCTGATGGCCGCCGACGGCAACGCGCTCGTCGCCATTCCTGAAATCGGCGATGTGATGGCCGACAGCATCCACTCTTTTTTTGCGGAGCCGCGCAACCGCGATGTGATCGCCGCTTTGCGCGCTGCCGGCGTCGGCTGGCCGGATGCGGCTGCCGCAACAACTGCGGGCGCGTTAAGCGGCTTGACTTTCGTACTCACCGGCACGCTGCCGTCGATGTCGCGCGACGAAGCGACTCGCCGCATCGTTGCAGCGGGCGGTAAAGTCACCGGCAGCGTTTCAAAAAAAACATCTTATGTACTCGCGGGTGAAGCGCCCGGCTCCACGCTCGCCAAGGCGCAAGCCTTGAATGTTCCCATTCTCGATGAAGCGGCATTGTTACAGATAGTTGAAAACGCCAAGATTGAAAACACCGCTTCGCAAAAAACAATTT
Organism: Burkholderiales bacterium; assembly: GCA_031283405.1. Classification (GTDB taxonomy): domain Bacteria; phylum Pseudomonadota; class Gammaproteobacteria; order Burkholderiales; family Casimicrobiaceae; genus UBA931. Next base: position 4,185 of record JAITBX010000079.1, read on the forward strand.
CACAGGTCACGCCATGAAAATCACCAAAGCTGTTTTCCCTGTCGCCGGCCTCGGTAGCCGTTTTCTTCCGGCCACCAAAGCCAGCCCCAAAGAGATGCTGCCGATTGTTGACAAGCCGCTGATTCAATACGCCGTCGAAGAAGCGGCTGCCGCCGGCATCACCGACATGATTTTCATCACTGGCCGCAACAAGCGCGCCATCGAAGATCATTTCGACAAAGCCTACGAACTCGAAACCGAGCTTTCGTTGCGTCAGAAAACCGATCTGCTCGACACGTTGCAAAGCGCTACGCCGCCCGGCATCAACTGCATTTACATCCGGCAAACCGAAGCGTTGGGATTGGGACACGCCGTGCTGTGCGCCGCGCCGGCCATCGGCAACGAACCGTTCGCCGTTTTGCTTGCTGACGATTTGATCGACGCACGAGTTCCGGTCATGCAACAGATGGTCGAGCGCGCCGAACAAACCGGCAACGCGATGATCGGCGTAATGAATGTCCTGCCGCCCGATACCGCAAGTTACGGCATCGTTGAAACCGCGATACCGCCAACCGACGACGCCCGCCTTGCCCGCATCACCCGCATCGTCGAAAAACCGAAACCGGGAACGACTTCATCGACACTGGCCGTGGTGGGGCGCTACATTCTGAGCGCCGAC
>JAITBX010000157.1 GCA_031283405.1 Burkholderiales bacterium
GCATCATGCGCCGCAGGTTGCGCGCCTCGAAGCTGCGCCCGTAGCTGGCGCTCAATTGTGTCGCCAGTGTCGACACAATCTTCTGCCCGTACTCCGCACGTTGGTGATTCAGGATTTCGCTGTTGATCTGCTGCCCAATGCGCCAGAACAGAAACACCGTGGCGCTGTTGGCTTGGCGCGCCAAGGTACGGCGGGTTTCCTCAATCAAGCCTGAAACCGTAGCGAACAGATCGTTTTGCGCTGTAAGCGCGACGGCGCTCGCGGTTTTTCCAGGCTTCTCCATCACGCCTCCTCACCCGCATCGCCAAACAGATCAGGCGTCGGCGCAGATCTACCCGCCTTTCTCCCCTCGCCCGCCAGCGGGGAGAGCGCAGCGAGGGGGGCGGAGCCGGCCGGGGGCGAGGGCTCCGCCATCGGCAGATTCGCCACATTCAGGCTGTAATCGTCGTGCCCCCATTCGCAACGCGCCAGCACCATCTTCGGGATTTTTTTCAGCGTCAGATTCGGCCAGCGCTCGGAAGCCTGGGCCGCCGTGACGCCGCGAAACGCCGCGCAGCAGATCAACAGGCTTTGATCGGCCCCAACCTCATCCGACAGCGCCTGCAACTGCTCGGCGGAAAGCGTTTGCGTGGTCACATAGATGAAATCGCGCTCGCTCGAATGACCGTGCCGCCACCAGCGGGTTTCGGAGGGCGCGTAGACAAAACCTTCCAGCTTCGCCAGCGCCTCGGCCAGTTGCGCGGCGTTGTATGCGGGGTTGATGACCGGGTTGCCCCAGCGGTCGTTGACGATCAGCGTCGGCGCAAGGCGGTAGTAACGGAACCCGCCGCCGCCCTGCCAGTTGACGGCTTGGGAAATGCCGCCCTTGTCCTCGTCGTCGATGATTTTTTTCAGGCGCGGGATGATGTGCGTGTGGCAGTGCTCGCCCAACTCGACCATGATCCAGCGGCGGCCCATTTTGTGCGCGACAGCGCCGGTGGTGCCGGAACCGGCGAAGGAGTCTAGGATGAGGTCGTTAGGGTTAGTAGCGATTTCCAAAACGCGCCTTATAAGACGCTCGGGTTTTGGCGTTGCAAACACTTCATCAACATTACTTGCGTATGGAAGCACTTCTTTCTTAGCGTCCTGTGTATGCCCGACCTCATCGTGAAACCAAATGGTTTGAGGAACTACCCCTTCTTGGACGTCGGAGAGAAACCGCTTCAGTCGGGGCATATTGTTTCCATCTTTACCCCACCAAATTCGATTGTCTTTGTTGAGTTCCCAGAATTTTTCTTCAGAAACTGCCCAGTACCGACCTTTTGGCGGACCTTCAATTAGCCTACCAGACGGGCATAGAACGGCGTAAAGCCCTTTGCTATATGGATTTCTCGCCGTAAGTTGATCTGATATCCACCCACCTCTTGGATCGTTATCTGGATTCTTGTAGCGGCTATCTTGCATTCCAGACCGTGGCTGAAGATTTCGCTCCCAACGACTCGAATCTTTGGCAAAAATCAATATATGGTCGTGACTTACCGAAAGGTGGCGAGCACTACTTTTTGGGGCAAAGTTCTTTTGCCATATTGAATTCGCTACAAAATTTCCTCGCCCAAACACTTCGTCACACAGCACTTTTAGATAGTGCGCCTCATTGTCATCAATCGTGATCCACAACGAACCATCATCCGACAACAGCCGCCGAATAATTTCCAACCGATCCCTCATCAACCCCAGCCATATCGAATGCTCCAACCCGTCGTCGTAATGCGTAAACGCGCTGCCCGTGTTGTACGGCGGATCGATGAACACACACTTCACCTTCCCCGAAAACTCCTGCTCCAGCGCCTTCAACGCCAACAGGTTGTCCCCGAATATCAAACGGTTATCAAAAATATCCTTATCCGTCACGCGACGCTTGGCGTAATACGACTTCTCCGCATCTTCCAGAAGAATCCGCGCCTCCAACTTGGGCCGCTTTTCCTTCCCAATCCAAGTGAGTTCGAGTTTTTGCTTGCTCATCTCGTTTTCCTAGTTTTGCTGCGCGAGGGCGCTCATTAATTGCCCTTTCACGGTTTGGCAATCAGTTTTGCTCTCAAATACAGCACGCGCCTGTTTGCCCCACTGCATGGACTGAACAACAGCTACCAGTTGCTGCGCGAGCAGATCGACGTCGCGGGACAGAGTCTGCCTCTCATCGTCTGTCAGATTGAGCGCCGCGCCATCCAGCATGCTTCTCTGCCGAATCAACAGGACATGCAAGATGAACCATCCTGCATTGGCGAGAATGTCTTTGGCTGGAAGCGTGCCATCGGGCTGACCTGTGGGATCGGATTCTGCATTTGAACGGGCTTTCACCGTTTCGATTACGAATCGGCCAATCTGCGCGATGCGCCACATGCGCCGCGATGTGAGTGAATCCGTAAACAGCGTTTCGTAGGCTTGTCGCAGCGGGTCTTTTGCGGACACAAAACCATCGCGCCCAAACAACTTCTTCTTGTCGGTTTTTGCAGCGACTATATAGTGCGGCCATTCAACGGTCGAAACGCCACAAGCGAGATAGGGTGCGAGTTCGCGTGCGCTGAAGCAGGTACTCGACAATGGCGGATCGCCGTCGCCTTGTTTTACCAAATAGGTGATGCCCGCCATTTGCAAGGTGTTTTGCCAGCTATCCTGACGCTCATCGAGCGCGGCGAAATCTTCCATATCGACGGCGTTCTGCCGGTTGCGCGATTGGGTGACGCGGTCGCCAAAGTCGTCTGGCGCGTTCTCCAAGCAAACGAACGTCGCCAGAACCTCCGCAGGATGTTCGTCGTAGTGTGCAACCGGCTCCTGCGCGATTGCGCCAACCGTCTGCGCACCATTGATGATGGTCATGCCACGCACACGGAATTTGCCTTTTTGCCGATGTGCGTCACGCGCATGTTGCTCGGCAATCGAGTGACACAGAAAAGTGACGCCGTTGTTGAAGTAGAAGAAATGCTCGGCTTCGGTCTGCAATGTCGCGCTCAGGCCCGCATTGACGGTGGTTGCGCCCTTGAACCGTCGGATATTACGATCAACGAG
>JAITBX010000190.1 GCA_031283405.1 Burkholderiales bacterium
GCTACATCGTTTGGTGGACGTGCGCGCGTTCGAGTGAAGCGCCCGGCAGAAAGATGGCGTCGAGCGCGCCGCCCAACGCGAAAAACGCCAGCAGCGAAGTCAACAACGTCAGCGGCGATTGCGTATAGAAAAACGTGGTGACCAACATGAACGACGCCAGACACACCAGCAACATAGCGTCGCGCCGCATCGTCGATTCGGAAAATTTGATCGCCACCAGAATGAACAGCAAGCCCACCGCCGCGTCGCGATAAAGCAGAAAGCCGTAGGAAAAATGCACCGCCGCCAGCGCCGTAACCCCCAGCACCAAACTCAACCAGGGACGCCAGCGAAAAGGCGGTTTGCGTTCGCTGTAACGTGCAACGTCGCCTCTGGCCGCTGCGCTCGCGTAAGCCGGACTGCGCGAATATCGCCACGGCAAATAAATCGACAATACCCGCAGCACGGTAATACCGAAACCCAGTGCCACCGTTGCCGCCGGCAGATAATAGGAAAGTTGCAACTGCGTCAACAACACCAGCCAAGTCAGCCAGAACCAATGCGTTCCGGTCAAGCGCTCGTCTTTGTCGCCGCGCACAAACTGGCGTGCGGTTTGGTACAGACGCCGCATCTTCATCGTCTGCCACCCGTTTCTGCGCTCACTTCGGCACGATCATTACGGAAAAGCGCCAGCAGCGTCAACGCTTCTTCGCTGTGCGAAACACCTTTGCACAACGGCAACACGACTTGCGGCAGCGTCAACGCAAACGGTTTTCCTTCGCGCTCGCACAACAAAGTCCACGCCGTCAATCGCGACAATCGCATTTCCGTATCGAGCGCGCTCGGCATTTGGTTGTAATCGAGATGAACGAAATGCCGCCCTTCGCCGCCCTCGAACGCTTTGGTGTACCAGCCGACGCCGCGCGCTACCGTTTTCCACGCCACCCGTTGCAACGGGTCGCCGCGCTGATACTCGCGCAATCCGGCGAGATCATCGTTGCCGACGCGCCCCATGCCCGTGCCGCCTTGCGGATCCACGCCTTGCGGCAACGACGGCGGCGCCACTTCCGGCGCAGGAAACACCAATCCTTCCAGCGAAAAATGCACATACGCCCACGCGCGCCACAAACCCAGCGGCGCTTCCGTCGCCACCGTCAAACGCCCCATCGGCAAACGTCCGCGTCGATACGTCGGCCGCGTCAATGTAATCAGGCGCGTGCTGGCCGACAACAAATCAAAGCACTGCGACGATGTTTCTTCACTTGATGTTTCACTCTTTGATGATGCTTTCTCTGCCGGTGTTTTCTCAACGGATAATTGCACACGTTCGCGCTCATGATCGCCGCTGTCGATCGACACAGTAAACGCCAGCGAGCCGCCGGCAAATGTATGGCCTGCGCTGATTGCGCTGATCTTCATTCCGTAAAGGTTGCGAAAGGTGTGCGTCAACGTTGCCGCAAACACGCCCAGCCACAAAAAAGTAATCACGAAGCCGAGCGAAATCGCGTAATTGAGCGAAGTCAGCAACATCAACGTGACCGTGAACAAAAAAGCCAGCCCGCGTTTTGTCGGCAACAAATAAATGCGGCGATGGCGCAGCGTCACCGTTCCCTCGTCGTCGGGATAGCGACGCAAAATCTGCCGATGCCACCAATGGCGCAAACCATGCTCAGGCGCAGAGAGAGCGACGGCGATGTCCGGCGAGGTCATGGCAATGATTTCTATCGCCGCGCTACGGCAACGCCACTTGCCGCAACAGCGTGCGCGCTTCCGCTTGACCGGAACGCGCGCTGCCGGTCAGGCGATGTCCCGCCACCGCCGGAAACACCATCTGCACATCTTCCGGCACAACGAAATCGCGTCCCGCAATCAACGCATGCGCGCGCGCCGCCGCCAGCAACATCAACCCGGCGCGCGGCGACAACCCGTGCAACACATGCGCGGGCTTGCCCTCGCGCACCGCACTCGGCGTCATTCCGCGCGTCGCCGCCAGCAACGCCTGCACATAATCGAGCAACGCCGACGCCACATGCACCCGCGCCGCAATCGCTTGCCATTCGAGCAAAGTCGCGCCGTCGACCAGCGCCGGCAACTGCGTGGTGCGCGCGCGACGATCGCCGCCCGTCAACAATTCGCGTTCGGCGCGAACATCGGGAAAACCTACTTCGATCGCCATCAAAAAACGATCGAGCTGCGATTCGGGCAACGGATACGCGCCTTGCTGCTCCAGCGGATTCTGCGTCGCAATCACAAAAAACGGTTGCGGCAAACGATACGTTTTTCCGTCCACCGACACCTGCCGCTCTTCCATCGCTTCGAGCAACGCGCTTTGCGTTTTCGGCGGCGCCCGATTGATCTCATCGGCCAGCACCACCGATGAAAAAAGCGGCCCCTGATGAAAATGAAACTCGCGTGTCGTGCCGTCGTAAATCGACACGCCCAACACATCCGCCGGCAACAAATCGCTGGTGAACTGAATGCGCGAATACGGCAAACCGAGCGTCACCGCTAACGCTTGCGCCAGCGTTGATTTGCCGACGCCCGGCACGTCCTCGATCAGCAAGTGGCCGCGCGCCAGCAAGCACGTCAACGCCAGCGTCAGCGGCGCGTCTTTACCGACGACGATTTCACCCAACTGCCGCAGCACGGCGCTGAAATCAGGGATTTGAGAAACGGTGGAAGAAACCGCGCGGGGAACGTGGGCAGGCATGAGTTTATCCAGTCATCCGGTGATGAAGTGACGTTGAAAAACGCAAAAATATGCGTTTGTGAATCTTTTAAGAATACTCTGAATAAGTCGAGCGGTAAGTGTACGCTGCGGGTCGGGATGGGCTGCAAGGCGCAAACCGAAGCCGTAGCAGGGACGACGGCGAGGATTTGTAACGCCGCAGGCCTCCCGATTCCGCAGATGCACACGGCGCGGCGGCTTGTTCAGGGTATCTTTTAGCATACCACAGTAGAAGTATCGGCGGATTGCTGCGGGCGACCACAGGTCGCCCCTACGTCTCCAACGGCAACCCCGCCTCCACCAACCCTGCCAACAGCCCCGCGCCGTAGGGAATCACCGCATCGTTGAAATCGTAGCGGCTGTTGTGCAGGAACAGACCGTGTTGTTCTTCGCCGCTGTTTTGTCCGAGCCGCAAATAAGCGCCCGGTTTTTTTTGCAGCATGAAAGAAAAATCTTCCGCGCCCATCGACGGTTCGAGATCATCAACGACGTTTTCTTCGCCGAAAAGTTGTGCCGCGACTTTGGCGGCGAACCGCGCCTGCTGCGCATTGTTGATCGTGGCCGGATCGATCCGGTCGTAGCGCAGCGTCGCGCGCGCGCCGAAACCCGAAGCGACGGAGGTCACCAATTCGCGCAGCCGCGTTTCGACCCACTCTTGTGTTTCAGGGCGAAACGTGCGCACGGTGCCGGCCAGGCGCGCGGTGCGCGGAATCACATTCTTCGCGTCCATATTGCCCGCTTGCATGGCGCACAAGCTGACGACGGCGTGATCGAGCGGGCTGACGTTGCGAGAGACGACGGCCTGCGCCGCAGTGATGATGTGTCCCGCCACCAGCACCGGATCAACAGTGAGATGCGGATGCGCGGCGTGCCCGCCGCAACCTTCGATGTCGATGGTGATGTAGTCGCAGGCCGCCATCACTGGCCCGGGGCGCACGGCCACTTTACCCAGCGGCAGACGCGGCCAGTTGTGCAGCGCAAAAATTCGCTCGACCGGAAAACGCTCGAACAGTCCTTCCGCAATCATGGTCTTGCCGCCGCCGCGTCCTTCTTCCGCCGGTTGAAAAATCAAAGTCGCCGTGCCGGCGAAGCGGCGCGTTTCCTGCAAATAATGCGCGCAGGCAAGCAACATCGTCGTGTGCCCGTCGTGACCGCAACCGTGCATGCGCCCAGGCACAGTCGAAGCGTGCGCGCAACGGTTCTCCTCTGGCATCGACAGCGCGTCCATGTCGGCGCGCAAACCGATGGAATGCGGCGACGTTTCGCGCCCATGAATCACGGCGACGATGCCGGTTTTGGCGATCCCCGTATGGTGTTCAATGCCCAGCGCGGTCAACCGTTCGCTGATCCGTTGCGCTGTCCTGTGTTCTTCGAGTCCCAGTTCGGGATGCGCGTGCAAATCGCGGCGAAATTGTGTGTAGTCATCCTGCCAGCGGCGAATGGTTTCGATCGGATGGTTTGAAGAAAAAGGCATGGTGCAATCCCTTGATAAATACAGGAACCGCCGCAGCAACAACCCATCGTTGCCGCCGGCGTTTCCGTTGATATGACAGAACATAACAGTATCCGGAAAAAGTGGCAAGGTTTACTCCCTTCCCCTCTGGGGAAGGTCTGAGGCAGGAGACAAGGGCGCGCCTGATTCGCGGTAGGGGTACAGCGCGCCGTGCCCTTGCCTCGCACATCGCCGCTTTTCTCCTCTCTCCTCCTGTCCTGAGCAAAGTCGAAGAGCCTGCCTTGTCTCTGACAAACCCCCGCCGCTTCGCGGCGCCCCCCTTTCAAAAGGGGTCTTAAATCAGCGTTTCTCTCAAACGCTCCTTCGTGCGATAATTCCCGTCAGTAAACTTTTCCATCGCCTTTTTTACGCGCATTTTTTACACGCATTTTTCACGCTGCCCACGAAAGGAAAAAACATGGTCTCGTTTCTCATTTTTCTGCTGGTGTTCATCATCTCCGTCGCTGTGATCGTGGCCGTGCTTTACAACCGGCTGGTCGCCGCCCGCAACGCTTTCAAAAATGCGTTTTCGCAAATCGACGTGCAGTTGACGCGGCGCTATGATTTGATTCCGAACCTGGTCGAGAGCGTCAAAGCCTATGTGAAACACGAGCATGACACGCTCACCGAAGTCACCCGCGCCCGCAACGCCGCCGCCGGTGAACTCAAAACGGCCGCCGGCGCGCCCGGCGACGCCACGCTGATGCAACATCTGTCGCAAGCCGATAACGCGCTAACCACGTCGCTTGGCCGCTTGATGCTGGTGGTCGAAGCGTATCCCGATCTCAAGGCCAGTCAAAACATTTCGCAATTCACCGAAGAACAAGCCAGCACCGAGAATCGCATTGCGTTTGCGCGACAGGCATACAACGACGAAGTGATGTCGTACAACACGCTGTCGCAAACTTTTCCGACTAACGTCATCGCCGGTATCTTCGGTTTCCAGCCGGCGGCTTTGCTCGAAGCGGAAAGCGGCAAACGCGAAGCGCCGAAAGTTCAGTTCTAAAAAATCCTTCGTTCGCCTCTCTTTTTCACGCGATGGATTTTTTCCGCGATCAGCGCCGCGCGCATCGGCAAACGCTGGTTTTTCTGGCGCTGTTCGTTCTCATCGTCGTGCTGGTGGTCGTGCTCTCCGCCATCGTCGTCGGCTTCGGTTTCTCGCTGACCTCACCCGAAAAACAATCCGCTTACACGATCAACACCGCGATCGTCGTTTTTCTCGTCATCATCGGCGCCTGCACGGTTCGCAGTGTGGAACTGCACAGCGGCGGCGGCGCTGCCATCGCTCGTCACTTGGGCGGCAAGCCGTTGCCCTTATCGCGTCTGGACAACCCCGACATTCAGCGCTTTCGCAACGTCGCCGAAGAAATGGCCATCGCTTCGCGCACGCGAATGCCGGCGCTCTACTGGTTGCCGGATGAAACCGCGATCAATGCTTTCGTCGCCGGTTTCACTCCCGCCGACGCCGTGCTGACCGTCACTCGCGGCGCGCTCGAACGTTTGAATCGCGACGAGTTGCAAGGCGTCATCGCACACGAGTTCAGTCATCTGTTGAACGGCGACATGCGTTTGAACACGCAAGTGTCGAGCTGGCTCTTCGGCGTTTACGCCGTTTACACTTATGGCCGCAGCGTTTTGAATACCACCCCGCTCGGCGCCAAATCCGAAGATGACACGATTCGCCCGGCGGTCTGGCCTCTGGCCATCTTTCTCGGCATCGCTCTGACTCTCATCGGCTACATCGGCAAACTGACCGGTCGCTTGTTGCAAGCCGCCATTTCGCGTCAACGCGAATACTTGGCCGACGCTTCCGCCGTGCAGTTCACGCGGCAAACGCTGGGCTTGGCCAATGCGCTCAAAAAAATCTACTTCAGTTCGTCGTTTCTGCAATCGCCGCAAGGCGACACTTACAGCCATTTCTTTCTCGGTGAAGCGGTGAACACGTCGCAACTTTTCGCTACGCACCCTCCGCTCATCGACCGCATTCGCGCGCTCGATCCCGCCTTCGACCCCGACGACGATCAGCGCTCCGCGCTCGGCTCGAATCTCGACGCCGACGCTTTGCATCGCGCTCTGCCCTTGTATTTTGCCGCAGACTCCGGCGGCTCTCTCAGCGGACAGGAAACGGCGTTCACCATGCGCGACGGCTTGGCCATGCTCTTCGCCAATCTGGCGGATGGCGAGAATGAAGCGGCTCGCAGTCGTCAACGCGAAACCATCGAAGCCGACTGGGGCAACGATATGGTTTATCAAACCCGTTTGCTCGAACCGGAAGTTCGCAATCAGAAAATGTATCTGCGA
>JAITBX010000073.1 GCA_031283405.1 Burkholderiales bacterium
ACGCTCGCTGTAAGTGAAGAAAGGCAGCGTCGGCACACGGCTCGCTCAGCGAGCCGTGTGTTTTTTTGGGGAGGAGCGTTGTTAACGACGGAATGCAAACGAGAACGCGGTTTTTGTAGGAGACGCTTTCTCACGATACCAACAAAGCGAAACGGATAAACACCGTCATTCTGCGCGGAGCGAAGCGGAGTCGCAGGGGCACGGTGCGCCGTGCCCCTACATGATTCCTGATCTTCATTGGCGGGCGACCGAGGACGGGGCGCCCCTACTCACTCAATCTTCTTCGTGCTTGCGATGTTTCTGATACTCTTCCGAAAGTTTTTGCTGCAACGGGAACGGCGCCGGTTCATAGTGCGAGAGGGTCATCGTCCAGCCGCCGTGTCCCGAAGTCATCGCCTTGATTCGCGCGGCGTAGCCTTCGAGTTCGGACAGCGGCGCGATGCCTTCGATCAGCAGCATGCCGGCGCGCAACGGCTGGGTGCCGGTCACCTGGCCGCGCCGTCCGGAAAGATCGCCAGCAATGTCGCCCATATTATCCGCCGGGCAACTGATTTCCAATCGCACCATCGGCTCCAGCACGATCGGCTGCGCTTTCATGATTGCGTCGAGGAACGCTTTGCGCCCCGCCGTCACGAAGGCGATTTCCTTGGAGTCCACCGCGTGATGTTTGCCGTCGTAAACGATCACGCGCACATCCTGCATCGGGAAGCCGGCCACCGGCCCTGTCGTCAGCACTTGTTCGACGCCTTTCTGCACCGCCGGAATGAACTGGGTCGGAATCGTGCCGCCTTTCACTTCGTCAACGAACTCAAAGCCCGCGCCGCGCGGCAACGCTTCGATGCGCAGCATCACTTCGCCGAATTGCCCCGCGCCGCCGCTTTGTTTTTTGTGACGATGATGACCTTCGGCTTTGCTCGCGATGGTTTCGCGGAACGGCACACGCGGCGGCCGCGTTTCGACTTCGAGTTTGAACACGGTGCTCATTCGCTCCAACACCGAGCGCAGATGCAAATCGCCCAAACCCCATAGTACGGTTTCGTTCAACACCGAATCGTGTTCAATTTTCAAGGTGGGGTCTTCGGCCATCATCTTGTGCAACACTTCCGACAAGCGTTGTTCGTCGCCGCGCTTGGTCGGCGCAATGGCGACACCGTGCATCGGCGCCGGAAACTCCAGCGGCTTCATGTGGATGCGGTCTTCGTCGTGCGAATCGTGCAACACGCAATCGAATTCGATTTCTTCGACTTTCGACACCGCCGCGATGTCGCCCGCGACGACTTGATCGACTTCGACGAATTTGCTTCCCTGCATCAAAAACAAATGACCGACTTTGAACGGCTTGCGGCCATCGCCGACAAAAAGTTGCGTGTCGCGCTTGATGGTTCCCTGATGCACACGGAACACGCCGACTTTGCCGACGAAGGGGTCGATCTGAATTTTGAACACATGCGCCAACGCATGTTGCGCCGCGTTTTGTGTCGGCAAGAATTGTTCGGCAGCGTCGCCTTCGCCACGGAAAAACGGCGGTGGGTTGCCTTCGGTCGGATTGGGCAACAGCTTGACCATGATGTCGAGCAATTCCTGAATGCCGACGCCGTTTTTCGCCGAAGTAAAGCAAACCGGAATCAAATGTCCTTCGCGCAACGCCCGCTCGAACGGCGCGTGCAATTGTTCCGGCGACATTTCTTCGCCCTGCTCCAGATACTTCGCCATCAGTTCTTCGTCAACTTCGACGACTTGATCGATCAGCGCTTGATGCGCTTCCGCCACCGATGAAAAATCCGACTCGCCGGACGGATTGAAAAAGCAGTCCACCACCTGCGCGCCCTTCGCCGCCGGCAGGTTGATCGGCAAACATTCGCTGCCGAAAGCCTCGCGCACGGCAGCCAGCACTGCCGGAAGATCAACATTCTCGGCGTCGATCTTGTTGATGATGACCAGCCGGCAAAGCTCGCGCTTGGCTGTCCAATCCATCATCCGCGAAGTAATCATTTCGATGCCGGCTTGCGCGTTAATGACCACCGCCGCCGTTTCAATCGCATCGAGCGCGCCGATGGCCTGACCAATAAAGTCGGGATATCCGGGGGTATCTACCACATGAACGCGGGTATTGGCGGTTTCCAGATGCAGCAGCGAAGAACGCAGCGACAGTTGAAAGCTCTTTTCCAGCGGATCGAAATCGGAAACTGTCGTTCCTTTTTCGATGCTGCCGGCGGCTTGAATCGCGCCCGTCTTGAGCAGCAGCGCTTCCGCCAGCGTTGTTTTCCCTGCATTGCCGTGTCCCACCAAAGCGACCGTGCGAATGTTTTCCGTAGTGTATTGCGTCATGATAATTCCCCGTTCAGATCAAGTGGGACAGCTAAAAGTGAATTTTGAAGGCAAATTGGAAATGTACCGTACCCGCGTCCTTAGCGCTACCCCTGAAGTCAGGAAAATGCTAGTGCTCTTGTTCTGCCCATCTCAAATAGACGGCCACGCCCAGACACAAGCCCACGCACGACGTCAGGCAAATGACGATCGCTCCCCAACCGCCGACACCCCACAAAGTGCCTGAGAATGTCCCGATAATGCTGGAACCGAAATAATAGGCCCACAGGTACAGTGCCGACGCCAATCCCCGCGCCGTTTTGGCGCGACGACCGACCCAACTGCTTGCCACCGCGTGGCTGCTGAAAAAGCCGAAGGTCAGCACCGCCACCCCCGCAATCACGCCCCACAAAGCGTTGATGAGCGTCAGCAGAATGCCGGACAGCATCAGCGTCACCATCACCCACAGCACCCGCGACAGCCCGAAGCGATCGGCCAGCCGCCCCGCCCACGTGGAACTGAATATTCCGATGATGTAAAGCAGGAAGATTGAACCGATCTGGCCGGTGGACAATGAAAACGGCGCCTGCACCAGCCGAAACGCCAAATAGTTATAGACGCTGACGAAGCTGCCCATCAGCAAAAACGCCAGCAGAAAAAGCCACGGTAGCCGCGCGTCGCGGAGGTGCGCGCGCGCGCCTTCCCACATCACGGCGAGTTGCAACGGGCGCGGATGAAAATGACGCGACGGCGGCAACAGTTTCCAGAAACCGATCGCCATCAACAGCGCCATCACCCCGATCACCAGCAACGCCGTTTGCCAGGACGAATGCTCGGCCACCCACGCGCAAATGGTGCGCCCGCTCATGCCGCCCAGCGCGTTGCCGCTGATGTAAAACCCCATCGCGTAACCGAGCGCGGAAAATTCGATTTCTTCGGCGAGGTACGCCATCGCCACCGCCGGCAAACCGGCCAACGCCACGGCTTGCAACGTCCGCAAAACGATCAGCGTATGAAATTGCGTCGCCACGGCGCACGCCAGCATCAGCAAAGCGCCGGCCAGCAACGAGCAAATCATGATGCCGCGCCGTCCGAAACGATCCGACAACACGCTGGCGACGATCAGCATGAATGCCATCGTGCCGGTGACCGTTGACAGTGAAATACTCGCTTGCGCCGGCGAAATGCCATAGTCTCTTGAGAAAAGCGGCAACAACGGCTGCACGCAATAGACCAGCGAGAAGGTTGAAAAGCCGCCCAGAAACAACGCCACCTGCACGCGAATGAACGCCGCCGTTCCCGACCGGATACCGGAATCTTCAACGGATGACGGTGATGGTTTCTGTTCGTTCATGGCGTTAATAGTTCCTGACAGCTTACCGCAAAGTTTGTCATCAAGCGCCTTTTTCGGGCACAATAAGATTTTAAATTAAAATTTTTTCAGCGATGATTTCCACCTTCGGACAAAAATTCACCCGTCACGCCGGCATCAACCAGTTGATGGACGATCTCAACGATGGCCTGCGAAGACCGGGCGTCATCATGCTCGGCGGCGGCAATCCGGCGAAAATTCCGGAGATGATGGACTATTGCCAACATCTGTGCGAAGACATGCTGATCGATGGCCGATTGGTGGAGTCCTTTTGCAATTACGACGGATCGAGCGGCAACGACGCTCTGCGCGAAACGCTTGCCGACATGCTGCGCGCCCAATGGGGTTGGGACATCACCGCCGATCACATCGCGTTGACCAACGGCAGCCAGAGCGCTTTCTTCTATCTCTTCAACCTGTTCGGCGGCAACTGCGCCGACGGCCGCAAGCGAAAAATTTTGCTGCCGCTGGCACCCGAATACATCGGCTATGTTGACACCGGCCTCGACGACGACATCTTTGTCGCGGGCAAGCCCGACATCGAACGCCTTCCCGGCGGGCTGTTCAAATACCGCATCGACTTCGCCACTCTGCCGCTCGATGACGACCTCGGCGCCATCTGCGTTTCGCGTCCCACCAATCCGACCGGCAATGTGTTGTCCGACGAAGAAGTGCGCCGCCTCGATGCCCTCGCCCGCGAGCACAACGTTCCTCTGATCATCGACAACGCTTACGGCCTCCCCTTCCCCGGCATCATCTTCACCGACGCCACGCCGATCTGGAACGACAACATCGTGCTGTGCATGAGCATGTCCAAACTCGGCCTGCCCGGCACCCGTTGCGGCATCGTCGTTGCGCGTCCCGACATCGCCTCCGCCGTCGGCAACATGAACGGCATCATCAGCCTCACGCCCGGCAGCGTCGGCCCGACGCTGATGAACGAAATCATTCGACGCGGCGATTTGCCGCGCTTGTGCAACGAAGTGATTCGCCCGTTTTACCGCGAACGCTCGATGCGCGTACTCGACATCCTGCGCCGCCACCTCTCCGAAGAAGATTGCCTCGTTCACAAACCCGAAGGCGCGTTCTTTTTGTGGCTGTGGTTTCCGAATCTGCCGATCAACGACCTCGAACTTTACCGGCGAATCAAACAACGCGACGTTTTGATGATACCCGGCAGCTACTTCTTCCCCGGCTTGCGACAACCGTGGGATCACTCGCGACAGTGTTTGCGAATGAACATCGTCCCCGAACCGTCGATGATCGAACGAGGGTTGAAGGTTCTCGCGGAAGAAGTCAAGCGCGAGAGAGCAACGTAGGAACAACCTGTGGTCGCCCGTTGCTGCGAGCAGCACAAAGCATAGGTCGCGAGACGCCGAAGGCGGCGTCCCCTACATCCTGACCCCTCAAACCAATACGTTATAATACGCACCCTTAATTCCTCAGGAGTCCCTCATGGCCTTCGACCGCGTTTCCGCCGGTCACGATGTTCCCAACGATTGCAACATCATCATCGAAATTCCGATGCACGGCGATCCCATCAAGTACGAAGTTGACAAAGACACAGGCGCCGTTTTCGTTGACCGTTTCATGTCCACCTCGATGCACTACCCGTGCAACTACGGCTACATTCCGAAAACGCTATCGGACGACGGCGATCCCTGTGATGTGCTCGTGCTCTCGCCTGTGCCGCTGATTACCGGCGTCGTCGTGCGTTGCCGTCCGATCGGCATGCTGCGCCTCGACGACGAAATGGGCGGCGACGCCAAAATTCTCGCCGTGCCGATCGACAAACTTTCTTCGTTCTACCGCAACGTGCGTTCGCCGAACGATCTGCCCGAATCGCAGCTTCAGCAAATCTCGCATTTCTTCGAGCATTACAAAGACCTCGAACCGGGCAAATGGGTGCGCGTCGGCAGTTGGGTCGAAGCCGACGAAGCGCACAAGGAAATTCTCGACAGCATTGCGCGTTACGAAGCCTCGACATTATCCTGACGCAGCAGAATAGCATAAACATGAAAATTACCTGACAAGATGCTATGATTTGAACGCGCTTTCTTTCAAACGCATTTCCAGGATTTGCAACCGTGATTCTTGATTCGTGGGCTTCATTTGAACGCAACGTAGCAACATGGGTTAAGAGTCGTGTTCGTCCAGGGATCGAATTTCGCAATGGTTATCAAGCGATTCCGGGATTTCCTTCGAATAGATTCCGGGCCGATGCCTTGCTGACCGATGGCCGTTCTCTTCTCGCCGTTGAGGTAGAACTTAAACAGGCTAATCCAGATACCAACGTCGGCAAGTATTGGCTTCTCTCTCGTTACCGCCAATATGATTCAGTAGTTTTGTTCCACATCTTTACACCGGCGTACAACTCCTACCCGTGGCGTTTGGATCTCGGACGTTTCTACGCGGAAAAAATGCAACAAGAACTGCCGTTTGAGTACATATTGATGGACCACCGTAAGGCAGATAATCCGGAAGCAACATTACGACAAATACAGGTGGCCATTGAATCACGAATTCAACACTTGGGTCTTGATAAGGTGTAAGCACAAGGCCCAAGTGTATCTGCGACAATCTGCGTAAACTTACCTTGACGCCCCGCCCTTCGACAAGCTCGAAGCAAACAGAAACAGGAAAAATGCAATCAACGACGAGTTTCGCAAGCAACTCACTCGGCCATCACACCCATTACTTTTTCCCTTTGCCTCCCAGCAGCGACCCAAGAACCCCGCGCACGATTTCGCGCCCGACAGACGAACTGGCGCTGCGCACCACGCTCTTGGCCGCCGCAGTCAGGATACCGTCACGGCGGCCATTGCCCAGCAGAATATCGGACAAAG
>JAITBX010000235.1 GCA_031283405.1 Burkholderiales bacterium
GCTTCGTGGTACCGGTACGTACCATCCACGCAGCACCGAACCCGAAGTACTTCAACCGCGGACGCGGCGTCACTTGGTATAACCTGCTGTCCGATCAAGGCACCGGGCTGAATGCAATCACTGTGCTAGGCACATTACGCGACAGCTTGGTACTCTTGGCCGTCGTCTTGGAGCAGCAGACCGAGTTGCAACCCACATAAATCATGACCGACACTGGCGCATACAGCGATGTGGTGTTCGGTCTGTTCCGGCTCTTGGGCTACCGGTTCTGCCCGCGCTTGGCTGATATTGGTGGCACACGCTTCTGGCGCATCGATCCCCAAGCTGATTATGGCGATCTCAACGCGCTGGCGCGGCAGCGCGTGAGCCTAAGCCGCATCACACCGCATTGGGACGACGTGCTGCGCCTGGTCGGCTCGCTCAAACTCGGCTTAGTGCCTGCGATGGGCATCATGCGCACTTTGCAGGTCGATGAGCGACCAACACGGCTGGCACAAGCCATCGCCGAAATCGGTCGCATAGAAAAGACCATCCACACGCTGAACTTCATTGACGACGAGGCGCGCCGGCGCGAAACGCTACTGCAACTCAATCTCGGCGAGAGCCGCCACAGCTTGGCGCGCGAAGTCTTCCACGGTAAGCGTGGTGAACTGTTCCAGCGCTATCGCGAGGGGCAGGAAGACCAGCTAAGCGCCCTTGGCTTGGTCGTGAACATGATCGTACTGTGGAACATCTTGTATATGGATGCGGTGCTCGCACAGTTGCGCAAAGAGGGTTACTTGGTACGACTGGAGGACGAGGTACGACTGTCGCCATTCGGGCATGAGCACATCAATATGCTCGGACGCTATTCGTTCTCAGTGCCGGAAGCCGTTGCGCGTGGTGAATTGCGACCGCTAAATAGGAAAGATGATCTTTAACTCGGTGCGGGGTATCGCCCCAAATGCTAACGGCTTAAGTCGGTTTTCTGTTCCATTGCTCCCCGAACCCCAAATTCCGGGGCGTTCGGCGACTGATACCCTCCTCTTGGCAACGTGGAACATCCGGGAATTCGATTCCGGAAAATATGGCTACTGTTCAGAGGAATGCTATAGAAAAAATTACCTAATCAACTGATTCATCGACACGATCGGCATCATGATCGCTAGCACCAGCACCAGCACGATGCCGCCCATCAACACGATCAGCACCGGCTGCACCAGCGCGGTGATCCAAGCGAGCCGCCGTTCGGCTTCGCGTTCCAGTTCGCCGGCGGCGCGTTCAAGCATTTTAGAAAGTTTGCCGGTGGTTTCGCCGTTGGCGACGAGGTGAATCAAGATCGGCGGAAACACGCCGCTTTCTTTCAGCGCTCGCGCCAGCGCCACGCCTTCGCGCACATGGCCGACGGCGTTTTGTGCCGCTTGCCGAATCGGCAACAGGTTCAACACGCCCGCCGCGGTTTCCAACCCTCGCAAGAGCGGCGCGCCGCTGCCAACGAGTATCGCCAGCGTACTGGCGAATCGCGCGGTCTCCAAACTTTGTAGCAAGCGTCCGAGGCCGGGAATCTTGAGCCAGAAGCGATGAACGCGCTCACGAATTTGCGGGCGGCGATACGCCAATCCCGCAACGATAAACACGATGCCGATGCCGATCAACCAATAAATACCGGTGGCGCGAAGAAAGGCGGAGGTATAAATCAACGCTTGCGTCAACCACGGCAACGTTTGGCGGCTGTGTTCATAGACGGCGACGACTTGTGGCACGACGTAAGTCAACATCGCGGTGATCACTGCCAGCGCGACGATGGTCAACAGCGCCGGATAAATCAGCGCCGTGATGAATTTTTGTTTGAGCGCGAGTCGCCCGTCGAGATAATCGGCCAAACGTTGCAACACTTCCGGCAAGAGGCCGCTCTCAACGCCCGCCGCCACCAGCCCGCGATACAGCGGCGAGAATGTGCGCGGATAATGCGCCAGCGCCGCCGAAAAACTTTCGCCGCCCGCGACGTGTTGCGCCAGCGCCGTCACGATGGCGCGCGCGCGTTTGTCGTCGGTCTGATCGGTGACGGCTTGCAAGGCCTGATGCAGCGGCAAACCGGAATACACCAAGGTTGCCAGTTGCCGCGTCAACAACGATACCAGCGACGGCGACAATCGCGTCCACGACAAAGTGGCCGCGGCGTCGAGCGCTTCATCAACCGCAACCGGCGTCAATCCTTCGCTTTGCAATGCTTGCCGCAAAGCGCGCGCGTTTTCGGACTCACGAACACCGCGCGTGATCCGTCCTTGTGCATCGACAGCTTCCCATTGAAAGCGTGGCATGATTTTTTTAGCGTGTTTTACGGTTTACGTTTCACAACATCTCTCTTTGCAAACCCCGTCCGCCTTCGTCGTTCATCCCTTTGCAAACCCCCTGTCGGCTTCGCCGACATCCCCATTTCAAAAGGGGGCTGACCGAAAAAACGTGGCGCATCGCCGATCGGGAAAGACCCCTTTTGAAAGGGGTCGCCCCGAAGGGGCGGAGATTTGTAGGGGCACGACAAACACAATCGTTTCCTACCGGCACTCGCCCTGCCGTGCGAGTCCGGCGCGGTGGAGCAAATAATGAATGCGTTTCACCGGAAAGCATCATGGGCAATGGATCCAAAATAATTTCTCACGACCTTGTTACCCGCACCAACTCCGCCAGCGAAGTCGTGCCGTCACGCAACCAGCGCGCACCGTCCTGTCGCAGAGACAACATTCCCTCCTGCGCCGCCTGCGCGCGCAACGTTTCTTCGGTAGCGTTCTCGTGAATCAACTTGCGCGTCACCTCATTGACTTGCAGCAATTCATAGATGCCGGTGCGACCGCGATAACCGCTTTGATTGCATTGTTCGCAGCCCGCCGGCGCACACAGCGAAGCGATGCCCGTCAATCCCATTTTCGCCAGCAACTGCGCTTCCGCTTCGGTCGGCGGCGCGCTGCGGCGACAATGCGGGCACAGCACGCGCACCAATCGTTGCGCCAACACGCCAAGCAAACTCGACGCCAGCAAATACGGCTCGATGCCCATATCGGTCAAGCGCGTGATGGCGCTCGGCGCATCGTTGGTGTGCAGCGTCGCCAGCACCAGATGGCCGGTCAACGATGCTTGCACGGCAATTTGCGCAGTTTCGAGATCGCGGATTTCGCCGATCATGATTACGTCTGGGTCTTGCCGCAAAATCGAACGCAGTGCGCGCGCAAATGAAAGCTCAATGCGCGGATTGACTTGCGTTTGCGCCACGCCGTCG
>JAITBX010000092.1 GCA_031283405.1 Burkholderiales bacterium
TTCCAAAACAATATCGACGGCAACACGGTTTCGGCGGATGTGTATCGCTACACGGGGTCGAAATGGGGAGCGACGCTCTACGATAACCACGCTATCGCCAACGAAAAAGTGGGCACGGCCAAGTTGACATTCACCTCGCCGACGAAGGCGAAGTTTGAATACGATGTCGAGGGATTGAGTCGTATAGTGGATCTCGGCAAGCTTGAATGAGTGAATGGACTTGCAGGGGCGGGGTCGCCCCTGTGTTCCATTGACTGAACGGGCTACACACAAAAACGGACGCCTCGCGCCCGTTTTTGTTTCCTTCTCCCAACACCTTTCTCACAAGGGGCGGGCAGGCACGTTACGTTAGCGGATCACCAGCACCGGCAACGTTGAATGCGTCAGCACTTTTTGTGTTTCGCTGCCGAGCAGCATGGCGGAGATGCCGCGGCGTCCGTGCGAAGCCATGATGATCAGGTCGCAGCCGTTTTCTTTGGCGGCGCCGAGGATCGCCTCCCACGGGGTGGCGGCAAGCACATGAATGCGAGCGCAGTCCACGTTGGCTTTTTTCACTTTGTCTTCCGTTGCCGAGAGAATTTTTTCGGCTTCTTCGGTGACGAAGGCGGCAAATTCTTTTTTGGAAATCGGCTCATAGACGACGCCGCCGGCGTAGGCCGGTAACGGATAGCTGGGCGAAGCGTAGAAAACGTGAAGTTTGGCTTTCAACGAAACGGCCAGATCAATGGCCTGGTCGATGGCTTTGTCGGAAAGCGGCGAGCCGTCTGTCGCGACCAGTAAGCTCTTGTACATACGAACCTCCTTTCAGATTGAGAAAATGCTTGGGTGCAGAGTTGATATTGGCCGTTTTATGCTGCTTGGTCAAGCGGTTTTTCCAGAGATGTTGACCTGACCGGATCAGTACCGTAGAGTTTCGCCCCATGTCGAATTCAGTTCTTTCTCCTTCGTCATCGGCGGAGGATTCGCGTTTTTGTTATCACTGCGGCACGGAAAATCCGCCGGGGGTACGCTGGCAGTCGGCCTTGAAGGGGCGGACGCGAACGTTTTGTTGCGCCGGCTGTCAGGCGGTTGCGCAAACGATTCATGCGGCGGGTTTGGAGGCGTTTTATGCGACGCGCACGGCTTCGGCGCAGACGCCGGAGGATGCGCCGGATGAATGGGTGGCGTATGACGATGAAAGTGTCGTGCGCGATTTCGTTCGCAAGCGAAGCGGGCAGGACGACAAGGAAGAATGCGAAATCGCGCTGTTGCTCGAAGGGCTGACGTGCGGCGCGTGTGTGTGGTTGATTGAATCGTGGCTGATGAAACAGCCCGGCGTCGTCGAGGCGCGGGTCAATTTTGCGTCGCGGCGAGCGACGCTGGTGTGGCGCCCTGAAACGGCGCTGCTGTCGCAGTTGTTGCGGGCGGTGGCGCGCATCGGTTACCGTGCTTACCCTTACGATCCGGCGCGGCGCGACGCGCAGGCGAAGCGCGAACGGCGCTCGTTGTTGTTCCGCATGGGTGTGGCGTTGTTCGGCATGATGCAGGTGATGATGATGGCGGTGCCGCATTACATCAGCAGTGAAGTGTCGGCAGGCAGCGCGGCGTTGTTGCGCTGGGGAAGTCTGGTATTGACGTTGCCGGTGCTCGGTTATTCGGCGTGGCCTTTTTTCAAGGGCGCGTGGCGCGATTTGTCGGTGCGTCGCGCCGGTATGGATGTGCCGGTGGCGCTGGGGCTGACGGTGGCGTTTGCGGCGAGCGTGTGGGCGACGCTGAGCGGAAGTGGGTCGGTATATTACGATTCGGTGACGATGTTCGTGGCGCTGCTCTTGATAGCGCGTTATTTTGAAGCGATCGCGCGACAGCGTTCGGGCGACGCGATCGAAGCGATGGCCAGACAGCGGCCCGTTCTGGCCGACCGTTTGACGAAATGGCCGCGCACGCGGGAGATGCAGCCGATTCCGGCGACGGCGCTGGCGGCGGGTGACTATGTGCTGGTCAGACCGGGTGCGGTGGCGCCTGCCGACGGCGTGGTGGTTGACGGCACTTCGCACGTCGAAGAAGCGGTGTTGACCGGCGAAAGCTGGCCGGTGCGGCGCGTTTCGGGCGATCCGGTGTTTGCCGGCGCGGTTAACCGTGAAAGCGCTTTGATCGTGCAGGTGCAGGCGGTGGGTGAGGGTACGCGACTGGCGACGATTCTGCGGCTGGTGGATCGCGCCGCCAGCGAGCGGCCGAGGGTGGCGAAACTCGCCGACCGCGTGGCGTCCTGGTTTGTCGGCGCGTTGCTGGTGTTGGCGTTGATCGTCGGGGTGGTGTGGTGCTTGATCGAGCCGTCGCGCATCGTGGAAGTGGTGTTTGCGCTGCTGGTGATTACCTGCCCGTGCGCGTTGTCGCTGGCGACACCGGCGGCGCTATCGGCGGCGGCTGGCGCGCTTGGCCGCCGGCGCGTAGTGCTGGCACGTAGCGATGCGCTGGAAACGCTGGCAAAAGTGACCACGCTGGTTTTCGACAAGACCGGTACTTTGACCGAAGGAAAGGTCACGCTCAACGGGATGTGCGTTGTCGAGGGGAACGATCAAACAAAGTTGCTGGCGTTGGCGCGGGCGCTGGAAGCGCCTTCCGAGCATCCGCTGGCGCGGGCGTTTCGGAGTGAAGCAGAAGCGGTAGCGTTGCCGCCGGTGTCGGAGTTGACCATCGTGTCCGGCAACGGCATCGAAGGAAAGATGGAGGACAAGTGTTGGCGGATCGGCCGTCTCGATTTTGTGGCGGCGCTGAGTGATTCGGCTACAACGCTCTCGGTTCAAGTGGACACAAATCTTCCCTCTCCCGCCCCTTCGGGGCACCCTCTCCCGCAAGCGGGAGAGGGGAAAGAATGTGCAGACTTGGAACAAGAACGTTCTAACGATACAACGACATTACCTGAATCGTTGACTCGCTTCATCGGAGAGCGTCCTTTCGCTGAAACGGTGGTGTTTCTGGGCAACCGTCGCGGGATTCAAGCGGTTTTCGCGCTGGGCGACGCGCTGCGGTCGCACGCGCGGGAAGTAGTGGCGACATTGCGGACGATGGGAATCAAGACGGTGTTGCTGTCGGGCGACCGCTGCGAGAACGCCGAAGCGCTGGCGCAGACACTGGGCATCGAAACAGCGCAGGGCGGTTTGTTGCCGGAGGACAAGCGCCGCTACATTCTCGAACGGCAGGAAGCCGGCGAAGTGGTGGCGATGGTGGGCGACGGCGTCAACGACGCGCCGGGGCTGGCGCAGGCGCAAGTTTCGATCAGTCTGGGCAGCGCCACGTCGTTGGCGCAATGGACGGCGGATGTGGTGATTCTGTCCGACGAATTGCTGCGCTTGACCGATGCTTTGCGGCACGCTCGCCGCGCGTTGGCGGTGATTCGCCAGAATCTGGGCTGGGCGGTGGCGTACAACCTTGTGGCGGTGCCGGCGGCGGCGCTGGGCTGGGTGACGCCGTTGATCGCGGCGCTGGGGATGTCACTATCGTCGCTGACGGTGGTGTTGAACGCGCTGCGGGTGACGCGAATGAAGGGCGACGCCGGAGCGGATGGCAAGGCGGCGACGCCCAACGAATGATGGCGGTAAGGGTCATAGGGCACATAGTGGTATCCTGAGTGGCAGGGATCAGGTATCAGGGATCAAATGTACGGGCGGGTTTCAAACCCGCCCAAAGAATCAGCGATCAGCGAAAAGATTATGAGGTAGTAAACAATGGAAATTTTGTGGTTGCTGATTCCGATGTCGGTCTTTCTGGTGCTGGTTATGGGCGGCATTTTTTGGTGGAGTGTTCGGAGCGGGCAGTTCGATGATCTTGATGGTCCGGCTTACCGGATACTGGCCGACGATGACACGCCGTCTCCCGAATCGACGGCGAAAAATGCGTCAGACATTGAAAAAAGCGAAAAGTGAGTACCTCGGCATGGTTATTTCGATGAAGTGTGGTTTTTTTCACATTCCTAACTGATCATGTAAAGATAATTTGAGCTATATCATGTTTTAGCGCTTGCTCTTCGTTACAATGGCGCTACCACTAGGTCAACAATCTGGGGCATGTACGATGGCTATAACATCAAAGGCAGAACAATTTAACTACACAGTAGTCCGCCAATTTGCAGTCATGGCGGTAATATGGGGAATCGTGGGACTGTTGGTGGGGTTGGTAATTTCCCTCCAATTACTTTGGCCCGCATTCAATTTTGATCTTCCGTGGCTAACCTACGGGCGGCTACGACCACTGCATACCAATGCAATTATTTTTGCATTCGGGGGCTGTGCGCTGATTGGAACATCGTATTACATCGTTCAGCGCACTTGTCAGACGCGGCTTTTCGCCAGCGGTCTGGCTGCATTTACTTTCTGGGGCTGGCAACTGGTTATTCTGCTTGCCGCTCTGTCACTGGTCTTTGGCTTTACCTCCGGCAAGGAATACGCCGAACTGGAATGGCCGATCGACCTGTTGATCGCTGTTGTATGGGTGTCTTACGCGATCGTTTTCTTCGGTACCATTGCCAAGCGACGCACGCCGCACATCTATGTAGCGAACTGGTTTTACGGCGGGATGATTTTGGCGATTGCGTTGCTGCATATCGTCAACAGCGCTGAAATACCGGTGACGCTCTTCAAGTCGTATTCGGCGTATTCGGGTGTTCAGGACGCGATGGTGCAGTGGTGGTACGGCCACAACGCCGTCGGCTTCTTCCTGACCGCAGGCTTCTTGGGCATGATGTATTACTTCGTGCCGAAACAAGCCGGACGCCCGATCTACTCCTACCGGCTGTCGGTTGTGCACTTTTGGGCGCTGATCTTCACTTATATGTGGGCGGGGCCGCACCATCTGCTGTACACGGCATTGCCGGATTGGGCGCAAACGCTCGGTATGATCTTCTCGGTGATTCTGTTGGCGCCGTCGTGGGGCGGCATGATCAACGGCATCATGACGATGTCCGGCGCGTGGCACCGGTTGCGCGACGACCCGATCTTGAAATTCCTGATCGTGGCGCTGTCGTTCTACGGCATGTCAACCTTTGAAGGTCCGGCGTTGTCCGTCAAGACGATTAATGCGTTGTCGCACTACACCGACTGGACCATCGGCCACGTTCACTCAGGCGCGTTGGGCTGGGTAGGCTTCATCACGATGGGCAGCCTCTATTACCTGATCCCGCGGCTGTATGGACGCACCGAAATGTGGTCAACCAAATTGATCAACACGCACTTCTGGGTTGCGACTATCGGCATCGTGCTTTATGTGGCGGCGCTGTGGATCGCCGGCGTGATGCAGGGATTGATGTGGCGCGCGGTCAACGATGACGGCACCCTCACCTACACCTACATCCAAAGCGTCAAGGCGAGCATGCCGTTCTACATGATTCGTCTGGTAGGCGGAGTGCTGTACTTCTTGGGAATGTTGTTGATGTTCTACAACATGATTAAAACAATAGGGCAGGGCAAGTCTGTCGATGTCGCCGTTCCGATGGCGTCGGCACCTGCGCACGCTTGATTACGGGGAGCCTAAGAATGAAATTCTTCTCGCATGAAACGCTGGAAACCAAACTGCCGTGGCTGATTATCACGATCGTGATCGTGGTAAGCATTGGCGGACTGGCTCAAATCATACCGCTGTTTTTCCAGCAATCGATGACCGAACCGGTGGTGGGGTTGAAGCCTTATACAGCCCTGCAACTGGAAGGGCGCGACATCTACATCCGTGAAGGCTGCCATAGCTGCCACTCGCAGATGATTCGCCCCTTCCGTTCGGAGGCCGAACGTTATGGCCACTATTCGGTTGCCGGTGAGTTTGTTTACGATCATCCGTTCCAGTTCGGCTCGCATCGTCGCGGGCCTGATCTGGCGCGGATCGGCGGCAAATTCTCCGACGAATGGCACCGTATTCATATGGTCAACCCGCGCGCCGTCGTGCAGGACTCCAATATGCCCAACTATCCGTGGCTGGAGAAAAATCAGGCGGACGCCAAAACCATTTCCGCCAGGATGAAGGCGTTGAAGCTCGTAGGTGTTCCTTACACCGACGCGCAAATCACCGCCGCTCCCGGGGAACTGGCCGGGAAAACGGAAATGGATGCGCTGATCGCCTACATGCAGGCGCTCGGCATCCATGTGAAGAGCGTGAGGTAATCGCGGTGGGCGACGGGCAGACAGTCATTGGTACGGTCATGACGGTAGTGGCAATCGTTATTTTCGCCGGTATCGTGTGGTGGGCGTACAGCGGCCGGAGCAAACAACGCTTCGAGCAGGCGGCACAAGAGCCGTTTGCGCTGCCCGATACCGCCGAGGGAATCAACAGCGATAATTCAACCAAGCAGGATATTGATTAACGGGGACGTCAACCATGAGTGACTTCACATCCAATTTTTGGAATCTTTATATTGCCATCCTGACGATAGCAGGGATAATCTTTTGCATCTGGCTCCTTGTAGCCGTAGGGAAAAGAGAGCAGAAGAGCAGCGATTCTTCGCACGTCTGGGACGGTGATCTGACTGAGCTTAACAACCAATTGCCGGGGTGGTGGCGGTGGATGTTTTGGGGATTGCTGATCTTTTCGATCGGTTATTTGGTCTATTTCCCGGGACTGGGCAGCTTCAAAGGCACCGGAGACTGGACACAGATCAAGCAATTCGACGAAGAGATGACGGCGCTTCAGGCGAAAACCAAGCCGACGTACGACAGTTATCTGGCGATGGCCGCCGAGGACTTGTCCAAAAACAAGAACGCCATGGAAACCGCCGGACGCATTTTCTCGAACGAATGCGCTCGTTGCCACGGCTCCGATGCCGGCGGCGGCGCGGGTTTCCCGAGCCTCAAGAGTGGTGACGCCATGAGCTGGGGCGGTGATGTTGCGGCTATCAAGCAATCCATCACCGAGGGCCGCACCGGCGTCATGACTCCGATGGGCGAAGCCGTAGGCGGCGCGCCGGGCGTCAAGGCGGTCGTGGCTTATATGCGTTCGCTGTCGGGCTTGTCGCATGATGAAGGTTTGATGGCGCAAGGCGGAAAACTGTTTGAAGACAACTGCGCTGCTTGCCACGGCGCCGACGGCAAAGGCGTGAAAGAAATGGGCGCGCCGAATCTGACCGACAATATCTGGGTCTATGGCGGCAGCGAAGCAGCCATGACGAAAGTGGTCGAGCTTGGGAAAAACAGCAATTTGGCGCAAGGCGATTTTGCGATGCCTGCCTACAAAGGTGTTTTGAGCCAAGCCCAGATTCATCTGTTGACGGCGTATGTGTGGGGAAAGTCCCACAAATAAATCGCGGCAGGTGAAAAAAACAGAAAGAGAAAGACCAAGCAAGCCGCAGACAGGCAAGAGAGCCTGTCTGCGGTTTGTCTTTTTCAGGATGTGCTTTTAGGAATTGTTTTTCATGCGGCTGCCGGGGGTAAAATCGGGCGGTCGTTCATTCGCAAGAGGTGATTATGAGTGAGTCTCCCGCTGATACCGAAGTCAAGAAGCAGAAACTTTTTGCGGCGCGCCGCAAGCTGTACCCTCGTTTCGCTCAGGGAACTTTTCAGAATTGGCGGGTTGCGCTCGTCGCCTTTTCGCAGATCGTTTATTTCGTTCTGCCGTGGCTGATGTGGGGCGACCGGCAGGCGTGGCTGCTCGATTTGCCGGCGCGAAAATTTTATTTGTTCGGTGTGGTGTTGTGGCCGCAGGACATCATTTATCTGACCGCGTTGTTGATCATCAGCGCGTATTCGCTGTTTTTGTTTACCGCCATTGCAGGCCGCGTGTGGTGCGGCTATGCCTGTCCGCAAACCGTCTATACCGAATTGCTGATGTGGATCGAGCGCGCCATCGAAGGCAATCGCAATGCGCGAATGAAGCTCGACGCGGCGCCCTGGTCGGCGAGCAAGGTGGGGAAAAAGACGCTCAAACATGTGCTGTGGTTGATTTTTGCGTTGTGGACGGGAATTACCTTCGTTGGATATTTCACGCCGATTCGCGAGTTGGTCGCTTCATTGCCGTTCGGCCTTTCCGGTTGGGAGGTGTTCTGGATTTTGTTTTGCACCGGCTTCGTGTATTTCTTTACGGGCTGGATGCGCGAGCAGGTTTGCAAGTATATGTGCCCCTATGCGCGTTTTCAGTCGGCGATGTTCGACCGCGACACATTGATTATCACTTACGACGCAACGCGTGGCGAGCCGCGCGGCGCGCGCGGACGCAAAGCCGATTTGACGGAAGCGAAGCTGGGGCATTGTGTTGATTGCAGCGTGTGTGTGCAAGTGTGCCCCACCGGCATCGACATTCGCAACGGCCTGCAATATGAGTGTATCGGTTGCGCGGCGTGCGTCGATGGTTGCGATGAAGTCATGAAAAAAATGAATTACCCGTTGGGGCTGATTCGCTACACCACCGAAAACGCGCTGGCGTCCGGCTACAGCAAAAAAGAAGTGTGGAGACGGGTGTTTCGTCCGCGCACGCTGATCTACATGGCGATTTTGGTGGCCATCATCGTCGCGGTGGCGGCATCATTGTGGTCGCGCAATACGCTGAAAGTCGATGTGTTGCGCGATCGCGGCGTAATGGCGCGCGAGGCGTCGCCGGGCGTGATCGAAAACATTTACCAGTTGCAAATCATGAATACCGAAGAGCGCGCGCATCGGTTCGTGATCGAAGTCTCGGGCTTGCCGGGCATCGAAGTGGGCGAGGTCGAGCAGCCCGTCACGGTTGACGGCGCCAGCGGGCGCAGTGTGCCGCTGGCGGCGCGCTTCACCTTGCCGCAAGAAGGTTATAAAGACGGGATGTACCCGATCGTGTTTACAATCAGGGCGGAAGACGACGAAGCGTTGCGGCGCGAAGAAAAATCGACGTTCATGGTTCCAAGAAATTAATGTTTTTGAAGGAAAGAGAATGACAGAAAGAGAAATCAAGCCGTGGTATCGTGAACCGTGGCCGTGGATTATTATCGGCAGCCTCGGCGTTGTTGTGATAGGTTGCTTTGTGACGTTGGGAATTGCGATCTGGTCTGACGATGGATTGGTGGCGGACGACTATTACAAGAGGGGGATGGCCATCAACAAGACACTGGTGCGCGAAATACGCAGCGGGGCTTTGGGGTTGAGCGCTTCGTTAACGCCATTGCCGGATGAAACCGTGCAAGTCACTTTACAGAGCGGGGTTGCGACATTTACGTCGCCGCAGACATTGCACTTGCGCTTTGTACATCCGCGTTATCCTGACAAAGACGAAGAAGTGACGCTGACGCAAGTGAAAAACGGCGTTTACAGCGGGCGCCTCGCCCTGCCTACGACAGGGAGTTGGGAAGTTGTTCTGGAAGGGGACGACTGGCGGTTGCCGATTCTCAAAGTGCAAGCGCCAATCACCGAAATACTCTGGAAGAAGGCGGACGCTCCGGTTGAAGGTTGAGCGAGATATCCACCGAAACTTCGGCGGATAAGCAAACACGTCAAGCCGTTTCGGAAGCGGAGTTCTGATGCCCGCCCAGCGCTCGCAAGGCTTCCGAATTCAAAATTTTGATGGCGCGACCTTGCACCTGAATCAAACCTTCTTCCTGAAAACGCGAGAACAAGCGGCTGACGGTTTCGAGTTTGAGACCGAGATAACTGCCGATCTCTTCGCGGGTCATGCGCAACACAAATTCGGTCGAAGAATAACCGCGCCGGCAATAACGGTCTGACAGGTTCACCAGAAAAACAGCCAACCGTTCCTCGGCGCGCATGCTTCCCAGCAACAACATGATCGAGTGGTCGCGGGCGATTTCCTGCGCGAGAGTTTGGTGGATGTTGTGTTGCAGCGTCGGCAATTCACGCGCCAAAGTTTCGAGTTGATCGAACGGCATCACGCAGATTTCCGTATCTTCGAGCGCAATGGCGTGACAGCCGTGAAGGCCGGTGCCGATGCCGTCGAGTCCGATCAGTTCGCCGAGCATGTGATAACCGGCGACTTGTTCCCGCCCGTCTTCGGCGAGCACCGTCGTTTTGAGCGAGCCGAGACGCACGGCGTAAAGCGCGGTAAACAGCGTGCCGGTGCGATAAAGCGTTTCGCCTTTTTTGAGCTTGAGATGGGTATCGACCAGCGCGCTGACTTGTTGCAGATCATCGGGGGAAAGGCCGACAGGAAGACAAAGACTGCGCATACCGCAGATGTTGCACTGCGCCTTGATCTCGCGCAACGAGAGAATGGAGTTTGCCGAGGTTGTGTGGGATGATTCGGCAAAGGCCGTTGAGCGACTGTAACCAGGCATATAAAGGATTCAGTGAAAAAAGCGTTTGTAAACGGCAGAATGAAAATATTGATCTGCAACACAAAGACCCGATGGCGGCAAGTTTAGTTGAGTTTGTTTGATCTGACAACAATAAAAATTGTTGACTTTTTTAGTAAGTTGTGATCTGCGGCATAATTTTTGAAAAAACATAGAGAAAACATGGGGTAGCGGCTGAGTGCGGAAAACAGACAGTTTGTTTTTGTCGATTCCATTTGAATCGCGCCACGAGTCTGGCAACGAATCGAACGACAGCGAAATGCGCCATGGTATGGCAACGGCGTCAGTTTTGCGCGAATGCACTTTATAATGAAGCCGGCGTTTTCAGAAAGGATCGCGATGGAACGGAAAAAATTAGCTTCCGTGATGATGATTTTTTTGCTGTGCTGGGTGAGCGCTTCCCTGCGCGCGGCGGAGTCGGGGCGTCTGCCGTTTTACGAAGCGCGCAAAGACGGTGTTCAAATTTTCATTCTGGGAACGCTGCACGTCGGCAAAGAAGGCGAGCTTTTGCGTCAGGACATTGCGCAGACGCTTTCCCGCTCATCGCAACTCATCATGGAAGTCTCCTCCGAAGAAATGCCGACGGTCGCGTTGTCGATGGCTTCGAGATTTTGTCAGGATGCGTGCTTGCGCAGACAAGTTTCACCGGCGACATTCAACAAACTGAGCCTTCTTGGCAGAGACACCCTTGGCGGAGAGGCCGTTATGGAACACATTCCGGCCTGGATGATGTCGTCGATGCTGGCGGTCATCGATGCGTCGAAAGCGGGGCTGTCGCCGCAGTTGGGAACCGAGCAACAGTTGATACAACTCTGGGGGGCAAGGCCGACGCGGGGATTGGAGAAGCCGGAAGAACAAATCGACGCGCTGGCTTCATTTGAGGACAGCGTTCAGCGTGAAATGTTGGAATGCTATCTGGCGCTGCCCGAAGAAAGACGTTTGGCGCTGACGCGAACGCTCTATCAAATTTGGCAAAGCGGCGACGCCGAAGCGTTGTTCAACTGGTATCAGAAAATGAACGAAGAGGAGAAGCTGTCGTCAAACACGGCGCGAAAGATCGACGAGAAATTGGTCGTTTCGCGCAACAAGCGATTCGTCGAGCGGCTGCGTCCTTACCTGACTTCCGGCAAGCCGGTGTTCGTGGCGGTGGGCGCTTTGCATCTGGGCGGCAATCAAGGCGTTCTGGCGCTGCTGCGCGAACAGGGGTTCAGCATCACGGCGCGTTAGAGCGCTTTGATGTAGTGAGCACATTTCACCTTCCCCTCTCTCCTTGTGGGAGGGGGGAATGTTCTCTAACAAAAACACTTAACTACGAAATTCGTTCAAGGAATCCACGATGTCGAACCAACTCGAACTTCTGCTCGAAAAAAACCGGCTCTGGTCGCAGTCGGTCAAAGATCACGACAGTGATTTCTTTCGCAATCTGGCGGCGCAACAAAATCCGAAATACTTCTGGATCGGTTGCGCGGACAGCCGCGTCTCCGCCAACGAAATCCTCGGCTTGCTGCCCGGCGAAGTGTTCGTGCATCGCAACGTCGCCAATGTCGTCGTGCACACCGATTTGAATTGCTTGTCGGTGCTTCAATACGCCGTGGATGTTTTGCACGTTCAGCACATTCTGGTCGTCGGCCATTACGGTTGCGGCGGCGTTACGGCGGCGCTGCACAATGTTCGCCTCGGCCTCATCGACAACTGGCTTCGTCACGTTCAGGACGTGCGCGACAAACACCGCGCCCGTCTCATGGCCATCGACGATTCCGCCCGCCGCCTTGATCGCCTCTGCGAACTCAATGTTCTCGAACAAGTGTTGAATTTGAGCGAGACGACCATCATGCGCGACGCTTGGGCGCGCGGTCAGGACGTGACTTTGCATGGCTTGATTTACGGTTTGGGCGACGGCATCCTGCACGACCTCAACATGCCGGTTTCCTCCGACAACGAATTGCTTTCCCGCTACGATGCCGCGATAGATCGTCTTTTTGTTTCGGCGGCGCGATGACGCGAGCTTTCAGCCCGCATGGTGCTTACCACGCTTACCCAGCCCTGCGGGCTGGGCTATGATGA
>JAITBX010000179.1 GCA_031283405.1 Burkholderiales bacterium
AATACCTCTGAAAGAGTCCTTTTCAACCGTTTTTCCTCTGTTTTTCCATCTCAGGACGCACCTTGGGCGTAGAACATCAATCGTCGCCGGGCAATCAGCAGGTTGGCCAGTCCGAACAGGGTAAAGAGTTGCGCGTGATTTTTGGCAAGCCCGCGATAACGCACTTTCTTCAAGCCCAGGGTGTTCTTGATGATGTGAAACGGATGTTCGACTTTGGCCCGAATGCTCGCTCTGCCTTTTTTGACTTGGTGCCTTTCGGGGTCGCGTTGCCTGTCACGGTTTTTGGTGGAGGTCGGCGCTGCGATGATGGTCGCGTCAATGAGGCTCCCCTCTTTGAGCAGCAGCCCGCGTTCGGTCAAGTGCGCCAGACTTGGGGAACGAAAGAGGAAGTCGTAAAGCAAGTGGCGATCAAACCAAGTATATCAAGAGGAGTCATGATTTATCCTATGGTAAAATTGATATTTGAACGCCGATTGATTCGTTTTTTCGTCAGCGCTTCATCCCATCGACGCGGTATTATAATCTATTTCGCGTCCGCATCTTCGCTGCGCCCCGATTCCACACTATTGGAGAGAACATCATGAAATTTCGTACCCTCGGCAAAAATGGACCGCAAGTTTCCGCTCTCGGCCTCGGCTGCATGGGCATGAGCGAATTTTACGGCGCACACAACGACGAGCAGTCGATCACAACCCTTCATCGCGCGCTGGATCTCGGCATCACTCTGCTCGATACTTCCGACATTTATGGCCCGCACACCAATGAAATTCTTGTCGGCAAAGCCATCGTAGGCCGCCGCGAGCAGGTGTTTCTCGCCACCAAGTTCGGCCTCGTGCGCGATCCGTCCAATTCATCAGCACGCGGCGTCAATGGCCGTCCCGAGTATGTGCGTACCTGCTGCGATGCCAGCCTGAAGCGGCTTGGGGTGGATCACATCGACTTGTATTACCAACACCGTATCGATCCCACCGTGCCGATTGAAGACACGGTCGGCGCGATGAGCGAACTAGTGCGGCAAGGCAAGGTGCGCTATCTCGGCCTGTCTGAAGCCTCGGTCAAAACGCTTGAGCGAGCACACGCCGTACATCCGATAGCAGCGCTGCAAAGCGAATATTCGTTATGGACACGCGATCCCGAACCGCAAGGACAACTGGCGGCTTGCGCGCGGCTCGGCATTGCTTTCATTTCTTACAGTCCGCTCGGGCGCGGCTTCCTTACCGGCGCGATCAAAAAGCCTGAAGATTTTGCGGCAGATGATGTTCGCCGTTCGCACCCGCGTTTCCAAGGCGAGAATTTCGCAAAGAACCTCGCGCTCGTCGAACAGGTGAAAAAACTGGCTGCGGAAAAAAACTGCACCCCCGCGCAATTTGCGTTGGCCTGGGTACTGGCGCGTGGCGACCACCTCATACCGATTCCGGGCACACGACGCATCGCCGCGCTCAAAGAGAATCTCGGCGCGCTCGACATAACACTCAGCGCAGAAGAACTTGCAAATATCGACACTGTTTTCCCGCAAGACATCGCCAGCGGAGCCCGCTATCAGCAAGAAATGTTGCCGTTGCTGAACGTTTGATTTCGCTTTTCTCGCCACATTTTCTATCCCCAAAGGATTGAACATGCTTACCGCTACGCTTAAAACGTTGTTGCCGGTTTTCGTTATCCGCAAACCCGTCCGCGCGCTTTTCAGCGCCCTTCTGTTATCCGTTCTGGCCCTTTCCGCGCACGCGACAACGACAACTGACGTACCCTACATCGATGCGACCGGCGTTCTCGCACAGACTGCGTCCGGCGTGGACGTGACGGTAATCGCGTCGAACGCGGACATCACCGCGTTGGGCAACACGCTGACTACCGGCTGGTACGTCATCACGGGTGGCTTTATCCATGCGGGCACGATCACAGTTTCCGGCGACGTGAACCTGATCCTCGCCGACGGCAGCAGCCTGACCGTGAACGGCAGTGCCGGCAACGCCGGCATCAACGTGTCTGGCGCGAACCGCCTGACGGTTTACGCGCAGTCCACGGGCGCGACGATGGGTCAGATGAGGCCCAACGGCAACGCCGGCGGCGCGGGCATCGGCGGCGGCAACGGCAGCAATGGCAGCAATGGCGGCACGATCATCATCAACGGCGGCGCAATCAACGCCGACGGCGGCACCAACGGCGCGGGCATCGGCGGTGGCCATTACGGCGACGGCGGTACGATCACCATCAACGGCGGCGTGGTCACGGCCATCGGCGACGGTAGCGGCGCGGGCATCGGCGGTGGCTTTTCCGGCAACGGCGGCACAATTTCGATTACCGGCGGCACGGTCGAAGCCTCCGGCGGCCGATATGCGGCAGGCATCGGCGGCGGCGAATATGGCGAAGGCGGTAGCATCACCATCACAGGCAACGCCAACGTGACCGCCGCTGGCGGGGGCAACGCTGGCAACCCTTACGGAGGCGGTGCAGGCATCGGTTCGGGCGGATCAGGCACCTCGACGCCCTTTTCAGCCGGCAACATCACGATCAACACCACCGGGACGCTGGCGGCAACCGGCGGCGCAAGCACAAGCACTGCCGGTAGCGGCGCAGCGATTGGCGAGGGCGGCACCACCGTCGGCGACGGCGCGGCCATGGCTCTTTACACCGTGACGGTTTCAGCAGGCGCGAACGGTAGTATTGTGCCGCCGCCCGGCACTTATCAGGCCACCGGTAGCCCGGCGTTCATGATCACGCCGAACAGCGGCTACGCTATCGCATCGGTAACCGACAACGACGCGGATGTGACCAGCCTGCTGGCGGGCGATACGTACACCCTGACCAACATCGCGGCCAACCATGCCGTCGTTGCGACGTTCGCCTCGACCGACGCGGGCTTGCTTTCGGTTGCCGGGCAAACCATTGCGACCAGCGGCGGCACGGGAACAATGGCCAACCCCATCACTTCCGCCATTGGTGTGGACAACAGCGTTGCCGCCCTGGCGCTGGGCGACATCGTGACGGCCGATGCCGGCGCGACGGCGGAGCTTTTCCCGACGGGGTTTGCCAATGCGGCGGGCGCGACGCAGGCGTTGGATCCGGGCGCGAATCACGTCTATGTCCAGGTGACCGCCGAGGACGGCGCAACAGTGCTGTATTACGACGTGACGGTAACGCGCGCGCTGGCGGCGCTGTCGAGCGCGGCCATCGCCGTGACTCCGCCCGCGACGGGCGCAACGCCGGTGACCGCCGCCAGTTGCGGCGCGGGCTTTGTTTGCAGCGCGATCACCTGGGACCCGCCCGACAACCCGTTCCTGCCCGGCGTGGCGTACACCGCTGAACTGACGGTGATTGCGGACACGGGCTACACGCTGGCCGGACTGACCGCCGCCGACGTAACGATCAACGGGCAAGCGCTCGGTTACTTCGACAACGACGGCACCACGATCACGCTGCGCCACACCTTCCCGCCAACGCTGCGAGGAGGTAACGCCGCCGCCACACCAGTTCCGACGCTGAATGAAACGATGCTGGCGCTGCTGGCGTTGCTGCTGGCAGGGATGGCAGGGTTGCGGCGCAAGAGCCGGAGGTAACCTTCCCTCTATTTTTCGCCTTCCAAGCCGATTGGGTCATGCGGCTCTTTCCAACTCGGCCTGACCGTGAGCCCAGGCTTCCAAGAACTTCGCGGGTGAGACATAACCGAGCGTAAAA
>JAITBX010000223.1 GCA_031283405.1 Burkholderiales bacterium
GTCACTACCATCATCGTCAAGAAAAGCGGCTTTCTTCAAGAAACGTATTCTTTTGAAAACAGCCGCCCATTTTTCAACCTGATGCAACGACTCAAGCCATGATTACTTCAAGCCCCACAAAAACGATGTTTCGCGCAGTGTTTCATTTCTTGCTGCGCGCGTTGGCGCGGATTTTTTTTCGTGTGCAGGTTCAGGGAGGCAAGGAAATTCCGCCCGTCGGCGCCGGTCATCCTCTGCTCGTCATCGCCAATCACGAATCTTTCCTCGACGGTATTTTTTTGGGGCTTTTCCTGCCTGTCAAAAACCCGGTGTTCGTTGTACACACCGAAGTCGTCAGGAAGCGACTTCTTCGGATCGGGCTTGGCCTCATGGCGGATTATCTTTCGGTCGATCCCGCCAATCCGATGGCGATGAAACAAGTAGTACGATTGCTCGAATCCGGGAGACCGGTAGTGATTTTTCCGGAGGGGCGGGTCACGTTGACCGGCGCGCTGATGAAGGTTTACGAAGGGCCGGCGTTCGCCGCGACCAAGACTGGCGCGACACTTCTCCCCGTGCGGCTGGAAGGGTTGACCCGCAGTTATTTTTCGCGGATGGTTCGCTGGCCGCGCAAATTCTTTCCGCGCATTACGGTGACGATGTTGCCGCCGACGAAGTTGCCGATGCCCGACACGCCCAATACCAAAACGCGCCGCCGCAAATCGGGGGAAGCCTTGCGGCGTTTGATGCTGGAAATGGTGCTGGTGCAACCCAAACAACGCACGTTGTACGGAGCATTTTGCGACGCCATCGAAATTCACGGGCGCGGTTGCTGCGTGGCGGAAGACATCAAACAAATCAATTACACCTACCGCGATGTGCTCAAGATGTCGCTTGCGCTGGGGCGGGCGGCATCGCGTTTAACGGAACGCGGCGAGAAAGTGGGATTGCTGTTGCCCAACATGACGCCGACGGTCGCCTTGTTCCTCGGCTTGAGCGCCTTCGGGCGGATACCGGCGATGCTCAATTACACGGCGGGCGCTGACGGCTTGCAAGCGGCGTGCGAGGTAGCGCAAATTCGCACGTTGATGACTTCGCGTGCTTTCATCGAGCAAGCGAAACTTACCGGTACGCTGGCGGCTTTGCAAGGACTGGAGCGCATCGTTTATCTCGAAGATTTGCGCGAGCAAATGACTTTTTCAGGCAAGCTCTGGCTCATCGGCAAAATGTTGTGGCGTCCGCGTCATGTCGAAACCGACGCAACGCCCGAAGACGCGGCGGCGGTGTTGTTTACTTCGGGTTCCGAGGGCACGCCCAAAGGCGTCGTGCTTTCTCACCGCGCCATTCTCACCAACATCGCGCAAATACGCGCCGTCACCGACTTTACCCGCGACGACCGCGTGTTGAATGTCCTACCTATTTTCCACTCGTTCGGATTGACCGCTGGAACGCTTTTGCCGTTGCTCACCGGCGCAAGTTTGTTCCTCTATCCTTCGCCGTTGCATTACCGAGTGATTCCCGAACTTGCTTACGACCGCGGCTTCACAGTGATGTTCGGCACCAGCACCTTCCTCGGCAATTACGCGCGCTTTGCGCATCCTTACGATTTTTATCGTCTGCGCTATGTCGTCGCCGGTGCGGAAAAACTCTCTGCTTCCGTGCGCGAGCAGTGGTTCGAGAAATTCGGTATTCGCATTCTCGAAGGTTACGGTCTGACCGAAACCGCGCCGGTGATCGCAGTGAACACGCCGATGGCCTACCGCAGCGGCACCGTCGGGCAACTCTTGCCCGGCATCGAATACCGCCTGCAACCCGTACCCGGAATCGATCGCGGCGGTATCCTGAATATTCGCGGCCCCAATTTGATGAGCGGCTATCTGAAAATCGATCGCCCCGGCGAACTGCAACCGCCGACATCGGAACTCGGCGAAGGTTGGTACGAAACCGGCGATATTGTCGACGTCGATGAAGATGGTTTCGTGCGCATCGTCGGCCGCGTGAAACGGTTTGCCAAAATTGCGGGCGAAATGGTGAGCTTGGAAACGGTGGAAAGACTGGCGTATTTGGCGTCGCCCGCCGCGCAGCACGCCGTTACCAGCCTGCCCGATGCCGGCAAAGGCGAAGCGTTGGTTTTGTTCACGACGGATAGCGTCCTCGATCGAACCGCCTTGCAAAAAACAGCGCAACAAATCGGCGTGCCCGGGCTGGCGGTGCCGAAGAGAATCGTATGTATCGAAACCTTGCCGCTGCTCGGCACCGGCAAGACCGATTATGTGACGCTGAATCGCATGGCCGAATCCGTGATTGAATCTGTGGCTGAAGCCGTTTGAATCTTCAGGTACAATTCTCTTGCAAAGGGATTTTCATGATCGGCTCTGAACGCACGAAGTACACCATAAAACTGGCGGATTCTCAAGACGAATTCGACCAGATTTTTGCACTCAATTACTACACTTTCGTCGAGGAAATTCCTCAACACGAAGTGAACGATGAAAAAAAGCTCAAGGACAAATTCCACGAGAACAATACTTACATAATAAGCAAAGACGGAGAAACGATTACGGGGATGGTTGCTTGTTGCAACAAACGGCCTTTTTCGCTTGATGCCAAAGTGGCGCATCTCGATTCTTTCCTTCCGCCCCACAAAAAAGCGTATGAAATAAGACTTCTGGCCGTCAAAGAAGCGTATCGCCGCACGAAGATTGTTGCTTTACTCCTGCGCGCGCTGATAAAGTACCTGCTGGACAACAACGCGGATTTGGCGATCGTCTCCGGCACCACGCAGCAACTTGCCATGTATAAAAAAATGGGCTTTCAACCGTTTTACAAACTTGTGGGAAAATCCGGCGCGTATTACCAACCGATGTACATCACCGAAAAAAATTTGAGGGGCGCCAGATGGCAGAAATAAACTTCTTGCCCGGGCCGGTCAAGATTTCTCCGAAGGTAAAAGCGGCGCTCGGCGCAAAAACTTTTTCGCACCGCAGCGAAGCGTTCGACAGGCTATACGGACAAAGCAAGGAAGCCCTCTTGCGCCTCGGCAAAAGCAAACACGTCGCCATGCTCATGGGCAGCGGCACCGCCGCCAATATGGTGGTGGCGCAGGAACTTAAAAAATTACCCGGCAGAGGGCTCATTCTCTCCAACGGAGAATTTGGCGCGCGCCTCATCCATCAGAGCAAAAATGCCGGCCTCGATTTTGACACCTACGCGTTAAATTGGGGCGAAGCGTTTGCGTTCGAAGAAACTAAAAAACGGCTGCAAAACAAATCCTGGGTGTGGCTGACACAGTGCGAATCTTCTCTCGGCGCGCTTAATCTCAACGACCGGCTTGCGGCGTATTGCAAAGAGCGAAACATCAAATTGTGTCTGGACAGTGTCAGCGCCTTTTGCAATCAGGAAACGGATTTCTCCGACGTTTATCTGGCGAGCAGCGCCTCCGGCAAGGGACTTTGCTCTTTTTCGGGGATTGCGTTGATTTTTTACAATCATGAACCGAAGCGCGCTCAACACGGTTACGACTATCTCGATCTTGCCGTTTACCACGAAGCAGCAAGCGTTCCCTTTACTTTTTCTTTCAACTTATTGAACGCCTTACATACGGCGCTGCTCACCACGGATTACCGGAAGAAATTTCTGCAAAACGCGAAATACGCTTCACGAATGTCCGAATGGCTCGCCGCCAATAAACTGCATACGCCGTCGCGCGCGCGGCAGGCCGACTATATCTGGACGATTGCCCTTCCCGAAAACGTGTCTTCGCTGACGCTTGGCGCTCATCTGGAAAAAGACGGCGTGTGGATTCATTACAAGAATCGCTACCTACTGGAAAACAGCTGGATACAAATCGCGTTCATGGGCGTATGCAACGCCCGAGATGTGTCCGTCGGCTTGGGTAAATTGGAGCGCGAATTGCAAGCGCTGTCGCGCGGCAGCGGCTAAATCAAAAACGCCTTGCGGAAACGCTGATTATTCCTGCACTTCCCCCCTCCCCGTCCCCTCTCCCACAAGCGGGCGATGGGAGTTTCTATTTCTCTCCCACTTGTGGAAGAGCAACCGTGTCAAGTAGTCTTTTTGTTCACCCAAGCCGCACAAAGGAGTAAGGGCGAGGGTAAAACGGTCATCTCTTCCACAAGTAGGAAAGAGCAAACGCCATAAAGCCACGAAGTATTTCCAAAGACCTGCGGATAAAAAAAACCGAGGCGGCCGACTGCCGGCACAAAAAGAACTCTTTGTGCCTCCGGGTAAATTCGTCAGCGCCACAAAAACATGTAAATGTGACAACAATTTTTCAAAAATCTGATT
>JAITBX010000035.1 GCA_031283405.1 Burkholderiales bacterium
GTGACCGTCTCTGCAATGATCTGCTCAACCTCTTTATCA
The DNA here is from genome assembly GCA_031283405.1 of Burkholderiales bacterium. GTDB lineage: Bacteria > Pseudomonadota > Gammaproteobacteria > Burkholderiales > Casimicrobiaceae > UBA931. The sequence goes on from JAITBX010000035.1 coordinate 40, forward strand.
AGCAAGGCTTTCCGGTACTTCACCGGAAATACTACATGGTAGTGAATTTGCCACGCGCAATGGCTTGCTTTGTCAACTTCCCCATTGGCATTTTGGCTCATCCTGGCATTTTAGTCCCCGCGCCAAGCGCGCGGGGAATTACAAGTTCAAGCCTTCACATCCTTTCCCCTCTTCCCGCCCCCTTTTGAAAGGGGGCTTTGTTGTATGGCGCAAGGTTGCACCCGCAAGGAAACGAATAAAATTCCGTAGGGGCGGCATTCTGCCGCCTGTAGCACGGGCGACCGGGGCGGTCACTCCAACGGAAAATTCATAGGTCAGACAATCTTCCTCCGCTGGGGGAAGGTAGGGGTGTAGGGGACGCCGCCCACGGCATCCCGTTAAAAAACTTTTCGTTTCCTCAGCTACAAATACAATAGTATAATTGTATCCAATCGAAAGGCCGCCCCCATCATTCCGATCTCAGACAGCACACATGAACTTTCGCATCAAAGCCGATAACCTGCCGCGCATTACTGTCCAATCTTTTATATCGGGCACAATTCTCTTGCTGATCATGTACGCTGCGCCGACCATGAAGGAGGGCGGTTTATCAGCTTTTTTGGAGGTGCTGAGCCGAGACGCAAAAGACATAATAATTCTGCTTATCGTAGCATTGGGAACATATGCGCTGTTTTTTATACTGATCTTGCTCATTCCTAATAAACTTGGCCGTCAGGATCGTTTGTCGATTGACGATGGCGGTATTCATTTCGATTGCCATTACTGGCCGCACAAATCGTGGTCTGTTGTTTGGAACGATATTCAACCGCCGATCACTCATACTCTTGCTGCGCTTTACATCCCGTGCCGCCAGTCTGGCGTCAATAAATCGCAAAGTGAAAGCGATTGGCACAGGCACATGCCAAATCATCCGGTTTTTATGCTCGACAGAGTTAGCGTGTGGCGAGCTGTCGATGAAGCCGCTGATGAAGTAGCGGGCGGAGATTTTACTGTCGTTGATGATGAAACTGCCAGAAAAGCGAGCAAGCGCCCCACGGTCATCGGTGAAATCGAGCGCCGCTTGGGACAAGCTGCGATCAAAAAAGTTTTTTTGCCTTCGCGTGCATTGACCAACCAAGCCAGAGAAACGCTGCTCAGCCGAAGGCCGTTGCAGGCGCGCGCTTACGATCTCGATCCCGTCGCGCAAGGGTTGCTTGCCGGCGCGGTTCTCATCGCCCTGTTCGGCTTATTTTCCTGCGTGTCTTGGGCGAACGATGCGTATTTGCTCAATGCGCCGTTGACGTTTTATGTTTTGGTCGCTCTTTTGATAACGATCATCAGCCTGTGGCCTCTTCGCCATCGTAAAAACACTTGGGCGACCAGCGCCGTTGTTGCCTTGTTGTGCGGCGGCGCTTTCGGCTGGACTTTGTTCAACGGCGCTCAATTTTGGGCAGCCTACTGGGGGGAACAAGAAGCCAGAACTTTCACATTACGAGAATCGTTGCCGTCAGATCGGAAGCCGGGGGAAAGGCAAATCTGGCTGTCCGACAAAAGTGAAGGTGAGGGCAGGGGCGAAGGGGCGAGCGATGCGGAGCAACCGGCGCTCGAATTGAAAATTCCTTCCGGTTTGGCGCGCCAGCCGCATCAATCAGGCGATCAGATCAAATTGCTCGTGCGCCGTGGCTTGTTTGGCCAGTACCTTTTGAACATCGACGAGGCCGGCGCTCATTTTAAAAAACGTTTGAATTGAATAGTGTTGTATTTCTCATACTACCTTACGAAATTTGTTTTTCGGCAATCAAACCGGCTGGCTTTTTTTCGGAAGGCATGGTTATACTGCCACCCATGAATCCGCAACACTCTCATTCTCTTTTCTGGTCGTCCGATTGGCGTACGCAAAACGTGTACGCGTATTTTTATTTTTACTTCTCATCATGCGTGAGGGGCGTCGGCGGCATTGAATAAAGAGAAACATTCTTGAAATTTGCAAAATCGGGCGACCCTCACAGGCCGCCCGATTTTTTTATGTTTTTTTGTTGATGTTGATAAGGAGTTTTAAATGATTATCGTAATGGAGCCGGGCGCGAGCGAGGAGTCGATCGCGCGGGTAGAGGCAAAAATTCGTGAAAACGGTCTGGATGTGCATATTTCGCGCGGTACCGAACGCACGTTGATCGGTGCGGTCGGCGACGAGCGCAAGCTGGAGCCTAAGACGTTTGAAACGTTGCCCGGCGTCGAGCGCTCGCTGCACATTTTGAAGCCGTACAAGCTGGTGGCGCGTGAATGGCATCACGCCAGCACGGTGATCGATGTGAGCGGCGTGTTGGTGGGGGGGCAGGAAATTCAGGTTATCGCCGGACCGTGTTCGGTGGAAACCGATCCGCAGATGCGCGATGCGGCTGCCGCTGTGGCAAGCGCCGGAGCGCGGATGATGCGCGGCGGCGCGTTCAAGCCGCGCACCAGTCCTTACGCTTTTCAGGGGAAGGGCGTCGAAGGGCTTGATATGCTGAAGAAAGCCGCCGCGCCGCACGGTTTGCCGGTGGTGACCGAGTTGATGGATGTGCGCATGCTCGACGCTTTTCTGGAACGCGGCGTCGATGTGATTCAAATAGGCGCGCGCAATATGCAGAATTTCGATTTGCTGAAGGAACTGGGACGGGTCAACGTGCCGGTGATATTGAAGCGCGGTTTGTGCGCGACGATCAACGAATGGCTGATGGCTGCTGAGTACATTGCCGCCGGCGGCAATCACAAAATTATTTTTTGCGAGCGCGGCATTCGCACTTTTGAAACGGCGTATCGCAATGTGCTCGATGTGACGGCGGTGCCGGTGTTGAAGCGCGAAACGCATTTGCCGGTGATTATCGATCCGTCGCACGCTGGCGGCAAAGCGTGGATGGTGCCGGCGTTGTCGTGCGCGGCGATAGCGGCAGGCGCGGACGGATTGTTGATCGAGGTTCACCCGTCGCCGATTGATGCGTGGTGCGACGCCGATCAGGCGTTGTCGCCGGCAGAGTTTTCGGCCTTGATGCAAACGTTGAGTCAGATCAGCGCGGCGATAGGGCGGACGTTGCCGATTCCGTCAGCGGCGAAGCAAGCAAAGTCTGCGTGAGAAGAGTGTAGGGGACGCCGTCTTCGGCGTCCCGCTTGTGGCATCAACCCGCCAGTAACGTCTTGACTTTTGCCGATACGGCGGTCAGATCGGCGCGACCGGCAAGTTTGGGTTTCAGGAGCGCCATCACTTTCCCCATTGCGGCAGCGCCGATAGCGCCGCTTTCGTCAATCGCTTGCCGGATCAGCGCATCGACTTCGGTTTCCGATAGCGGCTGCGGCATGTAAACATTCAGCACTTCGATTTCCGCTTTTTCGATGTCGGCGAGGTCGGGGCGCTTGGCCGCTTCGTACTGAGCGGCGGAATCTTTGCGCTGTTTGATCATCTTGTCGATGATGGCAACGGTGTCGGCGTCGCTGATTTCGGCGCCTTTCAGTTTGTCGATTTCGTGGCGCTTGATTTCGGCAAGCAACATTCGGATGGTGCCGAGGCGAGCGGTGTCTTTGGCGCGCATCGCGTCTTTCATGTGTTCGGTAATCGTTGCTTTGAGGGACATGAGTGCTCCTGAAAAAATAAATCGGACGCAGGATAACACGCATGACGGCGCGGCGTTAGCGTTGCGTATTCCCCTCTCCCGCCCCTTCGGGGCACCCTCTCCCGCAAGCGGGAAAGGGGAAAATGTTCAGGCTTAAACGTTACTGCCGAGCAAACGCCGCCGTGATTGTGCAGTTGGCAGTCACCGGCTTGGTCGTATAAACGTTACCGCTCAACGTGCCGCCGCAACCCGTCACCGAGGAAATACGGTATCCCGTATTCGGCGTGATCGTGAACGTTCCGCTCGTTCCTGAGGCCACGCCGACTTTACCTATCGGGCTGATCGTGCCGTTGGCGTTGGCGCTGGCGGTGATGACGGTTCGAGCAACGAACGACGCTATGACAGTACAGTCCTTGCTAATCGCTTTGGTCGTGTAGGTGTTGCCGCTTAACGTGCCGCCGCAAGTGCCGCTAACCGAAGAAACGGCGTATCCCGCATCCGGCGTCAGCGTGAACGTTTTTGTCGTCCCGCCGGTTGCCGCAACGGCGCCCGATGGGCTGATCGCGCCGTTGGCGTTGGCGCTGGCCGTCACGGTATAACCCAAAGGCACAAACACCGCCGAGACAGTGCAGTCAGCAGTAGCCGGATTAGTGGTATAAGTTCTGTTGTTGAGCGTACCGCCGCAAGTGCCGCCGACCGAAGCAATGCCGTATCCCGCGCTTGGCGTCAATGTGAATGCTCTGGTTGCGCCGTAGCTCACAGCTGTCGCGCTGTTTGGGCTGATCGTGCCGCCACCGCTCGTGCTGGGAGTGATCGTGATGGTTTGCTTGACGAACGATGCCGTAACCGTACAGTTGGCACCAATCGGTTTGGTCGTATAAACGTTGCCGTTGAGCGTGCCGCCACAGGAACCGCTGACCGAGGAGATGAGGAATCCCGCATTCGGGGTGATGGTGAAGATTCCGCTGCTTCCCGAAGTTACTTCGACGGCGCCCATCGGCGTGATGCTGCCGTTGGTTCCGGCGCTAGAGGTGATGGTACGAGCTTGTGCGAATGTCGCTGTAACAGTACAGTTAGCGGTAACCGGGCTGGTTGTATAGGAATTGCCGTCGAACGTACCGCCGCAGGTGCCGCCAACTGAGGCGAGAGTGTATCCTGCATTCGGCGTCACCGCGAATGTCTTGGTTGCCCCTGCGTTCACCGTAGAAGCGCCTGACGGGCTGATCGTGCCGCCCGTGCCA
>JAITBX010000078.1 GCA_031283405.1 Burkholderiales bacterium
GTTTCGTCTTCGCTTTTCCCGCAGCAGCCTGAGTAACTTGCAACGTGTGCAACCGGCGGCTGTCAACACGCGTTACCCGAAAACGAAAACCATCGAGCGTTATGGTTTCGCCGCGTTTCGGAAGCCGCCCCAACGCATGCAACACAAGACCGCCGACGGTGTCGTATTCTTCGTCGGGAAATGTTGTGCCGAATTGTTCGTTGAAGTCAACGATTTCGGTATGCGCCTTGATGCGATAACTGCCGTCTTCCTGCGCGATGATGTTGGTTTCGGCATCGTCGAAATCATACTCGTCTTCAATATCGCCGACGATTTGTTCGAGCACATCTTCGATGGTCACCAGTCCCGACACGCCGCCGTATTCATCGACGACGATGGCGATGTGGTTGCGATTGGCGCGAAATTCGCGCAGCAGCACGTTGAGCGGTTTGCTCTCCGGAACGAACACGACAGGCCGCAGCGTGTCGCGCAAATCGAAAGTTTCCGGATGGGCGTAATAGTTGAGCAAATCCTTTGCGAGCAAAATGCCTATTGCGTCATCCTTGCTCTCCCCGATGACCGGAAAACGCGAGTGCCGCGTTTCGATCACGAACGGAATGAAGGACTGCGGATCGTCTTCGATACCAAGGCAATCCATTTGCGCGCGCGGGATCATGATGTCGCGCACGGTGCGCTCGGAAACGTCGAGAACGCCTTCGATCATCGACAGCGCATCGGCGTCGAGCAGTTTGCGCTCGAACGCGCCGCGCAATAACTCCTGCAAATCCTCTTGCAGCTCCTGACGATTTTCAGGCTCGTGAAACAACAGCGCTGAGATGCGTTCTTTCAGCGTCGGCTTGTGAGATTGAGGTGAACTTGGCTTAGGCTCTGGGTCCATAAAAATTTCGGGTCAGCCCCGGGAAGAGTCGGAATAGGGATCAGGATACCCTAAATACGCGAGAATTGCAGTTTCGCGGGCTTCCATTTTTTTCGCATCGCTATCTTTTTCGTGATCGTAGCCCTGCAAATGCAGCAAACCGTGCACCACCAAATGCGCGCAATGGGCGCGCCAAGGCTTGCGCTGCGCCTTCGCTTCGCGCAACAAAACAGGCATGCACAGCACGATGTCGCCCGCGCAGCCAAAACCCTTTTTCCCGTAAGGAAATTTGCCATACGGAAACGTCAGCACGTTGGTGGCGTCCTCCTTGCCGCGAAAACGGTGATTCAACTCGCTCCCTTCGCGCCGGTCAACAAAACGCAACGTCACTTCGACCGAGTTCTCCAGCGCCACCAGCGTCCAGCGCCGCAACGTTGCGCGCACCGGAATCGGATGGCGGGACGCTTGTTGAATGGACAACATCAATAGCGGAACTTGATTCGACATTTTTGTTTTCATGAATGCGTTTCTGTGTTCTTCGATGAGCGATGTGTTTGACGATGTTTGACGCTACTGCTTTGCGCGCGATCGGCATACGCTTCGACGATGCGTTGCACGACCGGATGGCGCACCACATCGACACTGGTGAAATACGAAAACGCGATGCCGGAAACTTTGCGCAAAACCGTTTCGGCTTCGATCAGTCCCGAACGCTGCGTCGTCGGCAGGTCGATCTGCGTCGTGTCGCCGGTCACGACGACTTTCGCGCCGAAGCCGACGCGCGTCAAAAACATTTTCATCTGTTCCGGCGTCGTGTTCTGCGCTTCGTCGAGAATGATGAAGGCGCCGTTCAAGGTGCGCCCGCGCATGTACGCCAGCGGCGCAATTTCAATCGTTTGCCGTTCGAGCAAACGCAGCGTTTTGTCGAAGCCGAGCAAATCGTAGAGCGCGTCGTACAAGGGGCGCAGATACGGATCAACCTTCTGCGCCAAATCGCCCGGCAAAAATCCCAAACGCTCGCCCGCCTCAACCGCCGGTCGCACCAACACGATGCGCTGCACCGCGTCGCGCTCCAGCGCGTCAACCGCCATCGCCACCGCCAGATACGTTTTGCCGGTACCGGCGGGGCCGATGCCGAAAGTCACATCGTTCGCCGCCATCGCGTCGAGATACGCTTGCTGATTCGGCGTGCGCGCCCGCAACGCTGTTTTGCGCGTGTGCAAATGCGATTCCGCCGAAGGCCGCGCATTTTCCCGCGCATTTTTCATTTCCGCGCCGCCGCCTTTCGCCGTTCTCGCCGTAATCTCCGCCAGCGCCAGTTGCACATCTTCCAGACTCAGCGATTTTTTCGCCTGCGCATGCAGCGTTTGCAACACCGCCGCCGCCCGTTCGGTATCGACAGCCGCGCCGCGAATGGTGAAGGTTCCGTGACGGTGTTGAAGTGTCACCCGCAACGCCGTTTCGATTTCGCGCAGATACGATTCCATCGGGCCGCACAACATTTGCAACTTTCTTTCCGTCGCCGGCAATTCGAGGTGAAGCTCGGAAACGGGCGCTTTTCTGCTCATGGTTTCTTCTCCAGCGTGATGGTTCATGCTACATTGTATTCAAAATTTTAAAATGATTTTGGTTCAAGCGACTAGAAAACTCCCCTCTCCCACTTGTGGGAGAGGGGTAGGGGAGAGGGCATATGCGACGCTTTGTTGCCCTCTCCCGCCCCTTTGGGCACCCTCTCCCGCAAGCGGGAGAGGGGAAAGAATGTGTAGGCTTGAATCAAAAATGTTATAGGATCGGTTTGTTTATAATATTGATTATAATTTCACATCAAGGCGTTATTCGCATCATCGGCGCTTGCAGCGCCTGCGTCAACAGCGCCCGCACATCTTCCAGATGCGCGACAGTTTCCGGCGTGACTTTTGCGTGCTTTTGTTGGCGCGCGCGCGATTGCCGCTTCTCGATGTCGGCCTTGAGTTGCTCCGCTTCCAGACGCAACAAAGCGCGAGCATCCGCCGGATACGTCGGCGACACCGCCAATAACGGCGCGGCAATCCGGCGCGCGTATTCGCGCTGCAAATTGCGCCGCATCAACGGAATGTCACCGTCGCTTTTCAGTTCGCTCCAAATCGCTTTCCGCAACGTCGCATGCAATTCGCCGAGCGTCAGCGCATCGTCGCCCTTCGCGCTCTTCGCCAGATTGTTCAACAAGCGCTGCGCCGTTCGCTCGCTCAACAACGGATCGAGCGCTTTTTTGTACAGCGACAACACCAGTTGATCGACTGCCACATCCGTCGTCACCGGCGGCGCGCCGAATATCTTCGCGTTTTGTTTATCGAAAGTGCTTGCCGCCAAATGACGCAAAAAAACCGGCGAGAAAGTGATGCTGTCCGCCGACAACACATCGCGCGCCAAAAATTGCAACGCCTGTCGCTGCTTTGCCGCCGTTATCGGCGTCAACGGCTCCGCTGCCTCGCCGGCGCGCGCTGGTCGCAACGTCGCGCCACCGATATAGCGCGACGCCAACGTGACAGCCTGCTCCGCGCCCTTCATCCCGCGAGTGAAATTGCGCCGCAACAATGCGTAGCGCGTGCCTTCGGGCAGCGTCATCGCCTCACTGCGCGCCCACAATTCTTTGGAAAGCGTCATCCGTTTTTGCGCATACGCCAACGGATCGTTGCCGAGATCGTTGGTGTTCACTTCGGGATCGAGCGCCGTCGGCAGCGCGTCTTCGTCGGTAGCGTAAGCGAGATTCGGATCATCGGTTCCGCGTTGCGCGATTTGCGCCAGCGCCGCCGCTTCCTCGCCTTTGCTTTTATCACCATCCTGCGGCCAAACGCTGTAACCGTACTTGATCGCCCAATAATCGTAAGGCCCCAGCGTCGTCATCTGATACGCGCCTTGCGCGTGTCCCGACAACGCCAGATTCCACGGCAAATACTCCATGATCGAGCCGCCGAGTCCGTGCGTTTCGGTAAATGACTTGTCGCCGAGTTGCGTTTCGCTGTACGCCGTTGACGCATGAAAATTGTGGCGCAGCCCCAGCGTGTGACCGACTTCGTGCATCGTCACGCTCTTCAAATAATCGAAAACGAAACGCTGCGTGGCGGCGTCTTCCGGAACCACATCGCCGCGCAACGCCAACAGCGATAATCCGAACTGCGCTTCCTGCATCGCCGCCGCGCCGGCCATGCACAGTTGTTCCGATGAGGCGCCGCCCGTTTTTCCCAACAACGTTTCATCATTCGCGCCGCTGATCGATTCGCTGAAGATCGACGCCACGGCGCGCACCTGACTCGCGTCGAGGCCGATGTCGGCGTCGAAAATTTCGCCGGTGCGCGGATCGACGACCGAGGGACCGATGCCGCCGAACGATGCCTTCGCCGTCGTCAACCAGCGAATCGACGGACGCCGCAAATCGCTGGTTGAAAATGTCGCATCGTCCGGCTCGATCTCGACGCGAATCGCGTCTTTGAAACCGATGCGCTCGAACGCCTTGTTCCATTCCAGCACGCCCTCACGAATCGGCTCGCGGTAACGCAGCGGAATCGTCTTGTCCAGCCAAAACGTGATCGGCGTCACCGGCTCGGAGAGCGCAGCATTCGGGTTTTTCTCATCCGGGTCTTTCTTTTCGAGCCGCCAGCGATTGATCAAGCGAACGATCGGCAAGCGCGCATCGTTGTCGGTGAAATCCAGTTTTTCAGTCACAAAATAACCGACGCGCTCATCCGCCAACCGCGGCTTCATCGGCGTTTCCGGCAGCGGCATCAGCGAATAGTGAAAGCCGAGAAAGAGGCTGCGTACATCCGTCAGCACCGACGGCAACGACGGCGCGCCGTTAGGCGGCTCCGGCTCGTCGCCGTGAGGGCGCTCCATCGGCGGCATCGCAATCCGCGACAACGCATAGTGTGAGTTGACATCGAAGGTCAAAAGATCGGCGGACGCTTTCGCGTCGGCAAGATACGAATGACGCGTGTCAAACGTGTAACCTTGCCGATAACTTTGTTCGAGAGCGCTCGCTGCCGCAGGCATGTCGTTGACGAAGAGCGCGTTCGCTTCGACAAGCACCGAGCCGCGTTCAGGATGCGGCTGCGACGCGAACGGCGCGCTGGACAACAGACTGTCGGAGAACGAGCGCGCCACCGCTCGCGCTTCGGGCGTTCCCGGCGTTGCGGTGTAACCCATGTTTCTTTCGAGCATCTGCACCGTTCGCCCGACTTTGCGAAATTGCACCACTCCCTGCACACCGGCCGGATAAGTCATCATCCCGCCGAAGAAGCGTTTTTCGCCTATACCGCGATCGAGATTCGACTTGAGATAAAACAACCGGTCGAAATCTTCCGACTTCAATTCGATCCACACCTTGTCGTCTTTGCGATAGAGCTTGAGAAAACCGCCGAGTTCCGTTGCATCCTCAATCACTTTGGCAAAGGGCGGCTCGTTGCCGGAAGGTTTGGCGTCTTTCGGTTTGGCTTCTTTCTTCTGAGCGCCGTTATTTTCTTCTTTCGCCGCTTCGCCGCTTTCACCGCCCGCATTTGTATTTGTATTTGCGTTTGTATTTCCCGCGCCGGTTCTCGATGCTTCATCGTTCGACAGCCGATCCGCACTCGCGCACGCCGTCAGCCACAAAACACTTGCGAGCAAAAGCCATTTCATTATCTTCATCATTGCCTTCCAACTTTTTGCCAATGCGTTTCGCCTCATGCCGTGACCCGCTCGCCGCGCAGCGAATGCGGCAGCGCCGCCGTGATGATCACCTCGACGTAGCGGCCAATCAAATTTTCCGCGCCAGCAAAATTCACCACCCGATTGTTGTCGGTGCGCGCCTGCAATTCCTGCGGGTCTTTCACCGCTGGGCCGGTCACCAACACCCGTTGCGTTGTTCCCACCATCTTCTCGCTGTACTCAAGATATTGCGCGTCGAGCAGCGTTTGCAACGCCTCGAAGCGTTGCTGGGCAACGGCGCGAGGAACTTGTTCGTCGAACTCCGCCGCCGGCGTTCCCGGACGCGCGCTGTAAATGAAATTGAACGCGCCGTCGAACTTCACATCGCGCGCCAGTTTCAAGGTCGCTGCAAAATCGGCGTCGGTTTCGCCGGGAAAGCCGACGATGAAATCGGAAGTCAGCGACAACTGCGGCCGCGCCGCCCGCAAGCGACGCACAATGGATTTGTATTCGAGCACCGTGTAGCCGCGTTTCATCGCCGCGAGAATGCGATCGGAACCCGATTGCACCGGCAAATGCAACTGCGACACCAGCTTCGGCACTTTGCCGTAAGCTTCGATCAAACGCGCTGACATTTCGCACGGATGCGATGTCGTGTAGCGCAAGCGCTCAATCCCCGGCACCTCCGACAAGTATTCAAGCAACTCCGCCAGATCAACCGTCTCCGCCGCGCCTCCTCTTTTGCCACGATAAGCGTTGACGTTCTGCCCCAGCAACGTGATCTCCTGCACGCCCTGATCGGCGAGATCGGCCACTTCCACCAGCACATCCTCGAAGGGCCGCGAGATTTCTTCGCCGCGCGTGTAAGGCACCACACAATAGGTGCAGTATTTACCGCAACCTTCCATGATCGACACGAACGCCGATACGCCTTCGACGCGCGGCGGCGGCAAATGATCGAATTTTTCGATCTCGGGAAAACGAATATCCACTTGCGAACGGCCGCTCGCCCGTTTGGCAGCGATGAGTTCCGGCAACCGATGCAACGTCTGTGGGCCGAACACCACATCGACGTAAGGAGCGCGTTTCACAATCGTTTCGCCTTCCTGCGACGCCACACAACCGCCGACCCCGATAATCAACTCCGGTTTGTCTTTTTTCAACAGACGCACGCGCCCCAGATCGTGGAACACCTTTTCCTGAGCTTTTTCACGCACGGAACAAGTGTTGAACAAAATAATGTCGGCTTCTTCGGGACGCTCCGTCAACGCCACGCCCTCGGCGTCAGCGAGAAGATCGGCGATGCGCGCCGAATCGTATTCGTTCATCTGACACCCGAAAGTGCGCAGGTACAGCTTTTTCATGGCCATGCAGAAATCGAAAACATAAACGATAAGTATAGCAAGGGAGGCGTCCGCTATAATGACAGCCTCGTTTCCGCTCTGAAACTCATGCTCGGTCTTGAACAATCGCTGCTGTTTCTCGTTGCCGCCGTTCTGGTGACGCTCTCGCCCGGCCCCGACAACCTGATGGTCATCAGCCTCGGCATGGCGCGCGGTCGCCGCGCCGGCGTCGCCTTCGGGCTGGGCTGCGCGCTCGGCTGTTTGAGCCACACGCTGCTGGCGGCGCTCGGCGTTTCCGCCGCCATCGCCGCCTCGCCGCACGCTTTCATGGCATTGCGAATCATCGGCGGCGCTTATTTGATCTGGCTCGGCGTCGGCGCATTGAAAAGCACTTGGCGGCGACCGGTCACGCCCGCCGCAGTTTCATCCGAGGCATCTTCCATTTCATTGACGCCGGCGTTTCAACAAGCCGCCACGCTGACGCTTTTCACGCGCGGCCTGTTCGCCAACGCCGTCAACCCCAAAGTCATCCTCTTCTTTCTGGCCTTCCTGCCGCAATTCGTCGAACCGGCGCGCAGCCACGCCGGCCTGCAACTGGCTCTGCTGGGGCTGATCTTCACCGCGCAAGCCGTGCTGATTTTTTCAACGATCGGCTTTCTCGCCGGCAGTCTCGGTCAGCGCTTGGCACGCAACCCGCGCATCGGCCTGTGGCTCGATCGCCTCGCCGGCGTGATTTTCATCGGCTTGGGGCTGCGGCTGTTGTGGGTTTGACAGGAATCAGGGATCAGGCATCAATGCATAGGTTGCGGGTGAGCGCAGTTCGTCCCTACATCTGATGCCTGTTGCCCCCATCCCA
>JAITBX010000052.1 GCA_031283405.1 Burkholderiales bacterium
ACCTGGAACAGGGCTATTTCGTCGTGCTCGAAAGCCCACTGGCTGCCGACCAGGTACATGCGCCAGATGCGCCAGGATTTGCCGGCCACCATTGATTTCAGGCGTTCGGCCCTGGCCTCGAAGGCGTCGCTCCAGCATTGCAGGGTGCGCGCGTAGTGACGGCGCAGGTTCTCGATGTCGAACGGCTCCAGTCCGCCTTCCTGCATGGCGGTGAGCACGGTGCCGATGTGCGGCAGCTCGCCCTGCGGAAAAACGTATTGGTCGATGAAGCGGCCGCCGCCGTGGCTGGTTTCGCCGTTGTCGGCGTCGGTGGAGGTGATGCCGTGGTTCATCGCCCAGCCGCCGGGCGCCAGCAAGTTCCGGATGATGCGAAAGTAGGCGTTCAGATTCTTCAGGCCGACGTGCTCGAACATGCCGACGCTGGTGATGCGGTCGAACGGGCCCTTGACATCGCGGTAGTCCTGCAAGCGAATGTCGATGTGGTCTTGCAACCCGGCGGCGCGCACGCGCTCGCTGGCCAGGTCGAACTGGTTTTGCGACAGCGTGATGCCGACGCACCGGGCGCCGAATTGCTGCGCCGCGCGCAATGCCAGCGCGCCCCAGCCGCAACCGATGTCGAGCAGGCTCTGGCCGGGCTGCAACCGGATCTTGGTCAGAATGTGGTCGATCTTTTTCGTCTGCGCCTGGGCCAGCGTCTCGTCGCCTTGCTCGAAGTAGGCGCACGAATACACCATCGCCGGGTCCAGCCACTCGGCGTAGAAAGCGTTGGAAACGTCGTAGTGGTACTGAATGGCCTGGCGGTCGGTGGCGCGGGTGTGGCTGACGGCGCTGGCCACCTTGTGCGCGATGCGCTGCATCCAGCCGGGCTGGCCATCGCCGGCGTCGCCGGCTTCGGCCAGCCGGTGGGCCACGTCCATGATGTCGCTTACCGTGCCGGTAACGTCGATGTGGCCCTCGACGTAGGCGCGCCCCAGGTTGTCCAGCGAAGGCGCCAGCAGCGCGGCGGCGCCGGCGGCGTCGCGCACATCGACGATCACGCGAGGTTCGGCGTCGGACTTGGTGAGGCTCAGACCGGGGCTGTTGTTCCAGCGCACCCGCAGAGGAAGATCGAAACGTTGACGCAGCCGTTCTGCCCACGGCGTGAGGGCTGCTTGCAGAGGAGAAAGTGCGGAAGATTGCATAACGAACCAAGCTCCTTGAATCTTGCGCGGCAAAATTCAAGGTCGCCGCACACGGCTTGTCCAAAAACTGGGCGCCCATAAACTACCATATTTTTGTATATTTTGCATCAAGGGCGCGGCGCGCCATAGAGAGAAAATGAAATCAGAACTGCGTTCCGTCGATTTCCAAAACCCGGCAACCCGCTTCCGAGATTTCCAGATACAGGCCGCTGTCTCGCCAATCGGGAAGCACGATGCGTTCGCGTTCGCGGCCATGAAGATCGAAGCGATGCGTGTCAGGCCGATGGGTGTGACCGTGGATCATTCGCGCCGCTTCGTGTTCGAGCAGGCAGGAGACAACAGTGTCTTGATTCACGTCCGTTTGATAAACGGATTTGCCTTGCGCTTTCATGCTGCGACGGCGAAAACGCCAGGCGATCCAGCGCCGCAAAAAATATGGCAGCACCAGATATTGCCGTATCCGCGTCGGTGTGCGCCAGAAACGGCGCGCCACCTGATAATCTTCATCGTTGGTGCAGAGAAGATCGCCGTGCGTCAGCACAGTGCGCACACCGTAAAGATCGAGCGCGAAAGGATCGGGCAACAGCGTGACGCGCGCTTCGTGCGCAAAACGTTCGCCGATCAGAAAATCTCGGTTGCCGTGCTGTAAAAAAACCGACACGCCCGATGCACCGACGCCTGCCAGATGGCGCGCGATGTTTTGATAATACGGTTCGCGCAACTGATCGTCGCCCAGCCAGTAATCGAACAAATCGCCCAGAATGTAAACCTCGGCAGCTAACCGCGCCGGCGCGGCGCAGAAAGTTTCAAAGCATTGCGTCAGCCGCAGTTGCTGCGGCGACAAATGCAAGTCCGAAAGAAACAGGATGGAGGGCATTTCATGGATCGGCAAAAGGTTGCAAATTCGTATTATACGATTGGTCGCGCCGATAAAAAACGCTGCCGCATCATCATGGACGCGACAGCGTTCGCAACACCCATCGGGTCAGGAAATGACTTCGATGCTCTTGATGATGATGTCTCTTTTCGGCACGTCCTGATGAAAACCGACGCGACCGGTCGGCTGCATTTTGATTTCGTCGATGACGCTCTCGCCTTCGACCACTTTGCCGAACACGCAATAGCCCCAGCCCTGCGGCGTGGCGCTCTTGAAATCCAGAAAAGCGTTATCCTGAACGTTGATGAAAAACTGCGAGGTCGCCGAGTTCGGCTCGGTCGTGCGCGCCATCGCCACTGTGTAGCTTTCGTTCTTGAGTTTGTTGTTGGCTTCGTTGTCGATCGGCTCGCGCGTCGCTTTTTCCTTCATCCCCGGCAGGAAGCCGCCGCCCTGAATCATGAAGTTGCTGATGACGCGGTGAAAGATCGTGCCGTTGTAGTGGCCGTCGCGCACGTATTGCAAAAAGTTGGCGACGGTTTTCGGCGCCTGTTTGGCGTTCAGTTCTATGGTGAAGTCACCGTAATTGGTGCTCACGCGGACGAGCGCAGTTTTCATGGCATCTTTCCTGTTTTCTGTTGATGTGTATTCTACTTGGCCGCAGCGCCTTTGTTGCCGGCCTTGACAACGACGGCTTTGTGAATCACGACCGGCGTTTTGGGAAGGTTGCCCTGCCCGCCCTGCATGCCGGTTTCAACCTTGGCGATTTTGTTGACCACATCCATCCCCTCGATCACTTTGCCGAACACGGTATAGCCGTAGCCCTGCGGCGTCGAAGCGGTGTAGTCGAGCGGCGTGTTGTTGGCGACGTTGATGAAAAACTGCGCGGAGGCCGAATTGGGATCGGGGCGGCGCGCCATCGCGATAGTGCCGATGGTGTTCTTGACGCCCGCTTTCTGGTTTTCCGGGCCCTCGTTGGGAATCGGCGGCTTGGTCGGTTTTTCTTGAAGTTTTTCGTCGTAGCCGCCGCCTTGAATCATGAATTTGTCGATCACCCGATGAAACAAAGTGCCGTCGTAGAAACCGGATTTGACATAGCCGAGAAAGTTTTCAACCGTCTTCGGCGCGGCCTGCGGGAAAAGCTCCAGCTTGATCTTGCCCATCGACGTATCAAGCTCCACCTGCGGCGCGGTCGCGGTTTTGTCGGCGGCGGACGCCGTGTCGGCCGCGCTCGCGCTCATCCCCACACTTGTTCCCATCGCCATCGCCAGAAACACGATCCCTGCCCACACATAACGCTTCATCATTCTGTCTCCTGAAACCCGGGGCGACGCCCCTCAAAAATTCTAATATTACGATACCGGCGCGACAATGTCAGCATTTGTTGACAATCGGCGCCCTTGTTTTCATGACTAAACCCGTTTGGCCAGCGCCGCAGCGCGCCCCAGATACGTTGCAGGCGTCAACGCTTTCAGTTGCGCCTTCACCGTCTCCGGCAGGGCCAATTCGTCGATGAACACATGCAGGGTTTCGCGGGTCATTCCCTTGCCGCGCGTCAGCGCCTTCAGCTTTTCATAAGGCTGCGCGATGCCGTAGCGCCGCATGATGGTTTGAATCGGTTCGGCCAGCACTTCCCAACAAGCGTCGAGGTCTTCGGCCAACCGCGCCGGATTGGCTTGCAGTTTCGCCAGCCCGCTGCGCAACGAAATCCAGCCCAGCAGCGTGTGGCCGAACGCCACGCCCATGTTGCGCAAAACGGTTGAATCGGTCAAATCGCGCTGCCAGCGCGACACCGGCAATTTTTCGGCGAGATGGCGCAGCAACGCATTGGCGATGCCGAGATTGCCTTCGGAGTTTTCAAAGTCGATCGGATTGACTTTGTGCGGCATCGTTGACGAGCCGACCTCGCCTTCCTTCACTTTCTGCTTGAAATAGCCGAGCGAAATGTAGCCCCACACATCGCGGTCGAAGTCGATCAATATCGTGTTGAGCCGCGAGAGCGCATCGAAGAGCGCCGCCATGCCGTCGTGCGGTTCGATCTGCGTGGTGTAAGCGTGAAACGTCAGTCCCATGTGTTCGATGAAGCGGCGCGACAGCGCTTCCCAGTCCACATCGGGATACGCCGCCAGATGCGCGTTGTAATTGCCGACCGCGCCGTTGCACTTGGCGCGCAGCGGCGCGCGCTCGATTTCGGCCACGGCTTGTTCCAGCCGCACACAGAAATTCGCCATTTCCTTGCCCAGCGTCGTCGGCGTTGCCGGTTGTCCGTGCGTGCGCGACAGCATCGGTGCGTCGGCCAGCGCATGCGCCAGCGCGCACATTTCGGCGAGCATCTCGCGCAATATCGGCAACAACACTTGCTCGCGCGCCTCTTTGAGCGCCCGCGCATGCGCGATGTTGTTGATGTCCTCCGACGTACAGCCGAAATGAAAAAATTCTTCGACTTCGGCGACTTCCGGGTGAGGCTTGAAACGTTCCTTCAACCAGTATTCAACCGCTTTCACATCGTGATTGGTCGTGCGCTCGATGATCTTGATCCGTTCGGCATCTTCGAGCGAAAAACGCTCGCCGACTTCACGCATCAAAAATAACGTCCCCTGCGAAAACGTCGGCACTTCGGTGATGCCCGGCGTTTCCGACAGCGCTTGCAGCCACGCCAACTCGATCTGTATCCGATAACGGATTAGCGCAAACTCGGAGAAGTACGCCCGCAGCGCTTCCACTTTTTTCTCGTAACGGCCATCCAGCGGCGACAACGCCAGCAGCGCGTGATGATGATGAATGTCCGACGGCATCGTCGTTCCTTTCTTGCTCATGTCTTTTTGTTCGTGCAACTCGTCAAATTATGCAACCCATCCTGCGATGACCCTGTCCGCCGCCTCGATGCCGCGCCGCGCCGTCGCCGAAAACTCGACCGTCGTCACTCCGGCAACGCCCGCATTATCATACACGCGCAAAGACTTTTCCATTTCGGCCAGCGCGCGACGGCGCTCCTGCACGTTGAGCTTGTCGGACTTGGTCGCCAGCAGCAACACCGGCCTGCCCGAGCGCATGAACGCTTCAAGCACCGGCCGGTCCAGATCGCTGATGCCGCGCCGAATGTCAACAACCAGCACCAGCGCCCCCAGCGTTTGCCGCTCCGTGACGTAGCGCCACAAAAAATCCTGCCAGACATCTTTGGTTTTCCGCGTTACCGCCGCATAGCCGTATCCCGGCAAATCGACCGCATACGCGCCGCAACGCATCTGAAAAAAATTGATCTGCTGCGTTCGCCCCGGCGTGCGCGAGGCAAAAGCCAGTCGCGCGCGCCGCGCCAGCGCATTGATCGCGCTCGACTTGCCGGCGTTGGAGCGGCCGGCAAACGCGATCTCGATCGGCCCCGCCGCCGGCAACTGCTTCCACTGCGCCGCGCCCGTCACAAATGTCGCTTCCAGCAACGGCGGCGCTTGTTTTTCATCCGTCTGTTCGCGTCCGGCATCATTCGGCGGAGAGTGAGCGCTATCTGCGCGGTCAAGGTCGGTCATCATGCGGTTCAAGGGCGCAGTGCGTCGCTGTCGGCGGTCAGCGCTCGCCTGTTTCCGGTTTCTGTTTTGTCGAAGCGCTATCTTACCTTCATCAACGCAAAAAGCCCCGCGAAGGGGCTTTTTGTTTGTCAGAGAATGAAAAATACGCGAAAAAATGTGAAGGCAAAACTTATCCTTTTTTGCCGCACTTCTCGCAAGTCACGACGCGGTACAGCAACGCGCCCGCCACGCCGCCGACCAGCGGCGCCGCCCAGAACAGCCACAACTGCCCCAACGCCCAGCCGCCGTCCGCAAACAACGCCTGCGAAGTCGAACGGGCGGGGTTGACCGAGGTGTTGGTCACCGGAATGCTGATGAGGTGAATCAAGGTCAGACACAGGCCGATGGCGATCGGCGCGAAACCGGCCGGCGCGCGCGAGTCGGTCGCTCCCATGATGACGAACAGAAACATTGCGGTCATCACCGCTTCGACAAGAAACGCCGCGCCCAACCCGTAACCGCCCGGCGAATGAGCGTCATAACCGTTGGCGGCAAAATTCCCCGCTTGCACCCCAGCTTTGCCGGTCACGATCAAATACAACACAGCGGCCGCAACGATAGCGCCGACCACCTGCGCGATGATATAGGGCACAACTTCGCGGAATGGGAACCGCCCGCCTGCCGCCAGGCCCAGAGTCACGGCGGGATTC
Organism: Burkholderiales bacterium; assembly: GCA_031283405.1. Lineage (GTDB taxonomy): Bacteria > Pseudomonadota > Gammaproteobacteria > Burkholderiales > Casimicrobiaceae > UBA931. The sequence continues at coordinate 6,269 of JAITBX010000052.1, forward strand.
AAATGGCACCCCGAGATATGTCCTACCGCATACGCCATCGTCAGAACGGTCAAGCCGAACGCCAGCGCCACGCCGGCAAACCCGATCCCCAGTTGCGGAAAAGCGGCCGCTAAAACCGCGCTGCCGCAACCGCCCAGAACCAGCCAAAACGTTCCTATTCCCTCTGCCAATAAACGCTTCATCAACGGCATCGCGTCACTCCTTCTCAAAAAATGGGGCGGCGATGCCGATCGTTCGGCATACGCGCCACAACATGATAGTGGACGAAACACACCGCATGCCAGACGGTACGTAGCGAAGCGCACAGAATTCACAGAGATTTCACAAAGCGTATCGCATTTGCAACACTGCCCACGAACCATGCCCGTCGCGTTGGCTACGTCGGCAAGCCGAGGAAAACGGAATCCGCCCGCGCATGCGGCAGCATGAATGAGGATAACGTCGTCTCCAACAAGATTTATGGCAGCATAATGTTACGTACATAAACTGTGTATGAATCTTTTAATCATTGTAAAAATTCGATAAAATCCAATGACCAAATTGCCGAAAAATAACGGCAAATAAAAAGTAAAACAGGGAAGGGGGACGCTATGAAGTGGATGAACTGGTTGAGGGAGGAGCAACCGTTTGACGATGCTTCTTTTAAATCAATCGCAGAAGATAAAAATGAACTGGATATGAAGCAAGTCTTCGATATCCAAAAAACGTGGGTTGCCTGTCTCGAAGATTTGGTTCACCACCAGATCGACAGAACCCTCGACTTTTCTCGCAAAACCGCCACGCCGCCTTTTCTGCTGCGGCGATGGGTTTACGGCTCAGCCCGGCAGCGGTACGGCGAACTCTTTGAATATCAGGCGTTGAGCGGCGCGTATGAAAAATTTCATGCGTGTTCAGATGCCGTGCTTCACTACAATCAGTACGGCCTCAAAGAGCACGCGCTGCAAATTCTGGAAGACGAGCTTCCCGTTCATTCGGAAAACGTTCAAGCCAGCGTCGTGCGGCTGTACGCGGAGACAACAAAAAAAAAGTAGGAGTGCGGCGAAAGCGGGAGAGGTTTTTTGTTCAGGGACGCGCTGATCTAAACCGTTCGCCCTGAGCTTGTCGAAGGGTGAACGGCAAATCATCAAGGGCATCGACTCAGCCCGAGCGGTGTTTCAATTCTTCGCCGCCAGCATCGCCGCCAACTCGCCACTCTCGAACATCTCTCGCATGATGTCGCAACCGCCGACGAACGCGCCGTTGACGTAGAGCTGCGGGAAAGTCGGCCAGTTCGCGTAGTCTTTGGCGCCTTGCCGGACTTCAGAATCGTCGAGCACGTTGACCGAAAAAAAATCCGCGACGCCGCACTGCCGCAAAATCTCCACCGCCGTCGCCGAAAAACCGCACATCGGCATCTTCGGCGTCCCCTTCATGTAGAGGACAACCGGATGCTCCGTCACCTGCGCGTGAATCGTTTCCTGCACTGTCATTTGAACACCCCAAAAGAAAAAGTCGCAACTATTCTACTCTTGCGCCGCCGCTTTTATAAGGGTGCGCGCACTGGCAGCTGACGCCTGATTCCCAATCCCTGATTGCGGCATGGTGAAATAACGGCGGCGGTGCTATCATCATCAAGATTTCTCCGGCATTTCCAGCGAGGAAAAAATGAAAATCACGCTTCACGTCAACGGACACGCTCACACGATTGACGCTCCCGGCAAGATGCCTTTGCTTTGGGCGTTACGCGATTTGCTCGGGCTGGTCGGCACAAAATACGGTTGCGGCATCGGCCAGTGCGGTTCTTGCACGGTGCACTTGGATGGCAAGCCGGTTCGCTCTTGTATGGTGACAATAGATTCGGTAGGAAAAAAAGCCGTCACCACCATCGAGGCCATCGGCGACACGCCCAACGGCGCGAAGGTGCAAGCGGCCTGGGTGGATGCCAAGGTGGCGCAGTGCGGCTACTGCCAGGCCGGACAGATCATGACGGCCACGGCGCTGCTCAACCACACGCCGCATCCCACGGATGCCGACATCGACGCGGCCATGACGGGCGCGATCTGCCGCTGCGGCACGCATATGCGGCTGCGCGAAGCCATCAAGAATGCAGCCAAAGCGTGAGGCGAGCCATGTCCAGCACAACCTTCCCATTCGCCGAATCCGACGCCTACATCCGCGACCTGATGGGCGCGGCGCAAAACAAATCGGCCCGCCTTGCCCTGCCGCTGGACCGGCGCGGCTTTCTCAAGCTGGCCGGCGCGGGCCTGACGCTGGGCTTTTACCTGCCCGGCGGCGCCCGCGCCGACAGCGAAACGCCGCAGGCCGCGGGCGCGGCCAGCCACGCGCCCGCCATGAACGCCTTTGTGCGCGTCGCGCCCGACAACACCGTGACCGTCTATTCCAAGGCGCCGGAAATCGGCCAGGGCATCAAGACCGCGCTGGGCCTCATCATTGCCGAGGAGCTGGACGCGGACTGGAGCCGCACCACGGTCGAGCAAGCGCCCATCGACGCCAAGACTTACGGCTACCAAGGCGCGGGCGGATCGACGACCATTCCCCGCGCCTGGGATCAACTGCGCCAAGCGGGCGCGGCGGCCAAGGCCATGCTGATTGCCGCCGCCGCGCAAGAGTGGAAGGTGAACCCCGCCGAAATCACCGCCAAAGACTCCGTGCTGACCCACGCGGCCAGCGGCAAAAGCGCCACCTACGGCGCGCTGGCTGAGGCCGCCGCCAAGCTGCCCCCGCCCGACGCGGCCACGCTCAAGCTCAAGACGCGCGACCAATACCGCCTGCTGGGCCGCCGCCATCGCGGGGTGGACGATGAAAAAATCGTGCGCGGAGCGCCGCTCTTTGGCATCGACGTGCGGCTGCCCGGCATGGCCTATGCCAGCTTTGCCAAGTGCCCGGCGGCGGGCGGCAAGGTCAAGTCGGCCAATCTCGATGAAGTCAAGGCGCAGCCCGGCGTGATGGACGCCTTCATCGTCGAAGGCACGGGCAAGCCCACCGAGGTGATGCCCGGCGTGGCCATCATCGCCCGCAACACCTGGGCCGCGTTTCAGGCGCAGGACAACCTCGACGTGACGTGGGACGAAACCGGCGCGGCCAAGGAGTCGTCCCGCGACCTCGCCGCCCGCGCCAAGCAATATGCCGCCGGCCCCTTCCCCGCCAGCGCCGACCGCAACGTGGGCGACGTGGACAAGGCGTTTGCCAGCGCCGCCAAAACCATCGAGGCGTATTACGAATACCCCTTCGTCGCCCACGCCAACATGGAGCCGCAAAACGCCACCGCGTGGTGGCACGACGGCATCATGGAAATCTGGGCGCCCACGCAGCAGCCCGGCGGCGGCCAGAAGCTCGTCGCCAGCGTGCTCGGCCTGCCCGAAGACAAGGTGCTCGTCCACCAGACCCGCGTCGGCAACGGCTTTGGCCGCCGCCTGCTCAACGATTACATGTGCGAGGCCGCCGCCATCGCCCGCAAAGTGCAAGGCCCGGTCAAGCTGCAATGGTCGCGCGAGGACGACTTCAGCCACGACTTTCTGCGCCCCGCCGGCTACCACCAGTTCAAGGGCGGCATCGACGCGCAAGGCCGGCTCGACGCCTGGCAAGAACACTTCATCACCTTCACCGCCGACGGCAAAAACCCGGCGGCGGGCGCCGATTACTCGCGCTTTCTGGCCTACGCCTGCAAAGCGCCCAACCTGCGCCGCGGCCTGACGCTGATGAATTTGAAAGTCCCCACCGGCCCCTGGCGCGCCCCCGGCGACAACGCCCAGGTCTTTGCCCAACAAGGCTTCATGCACGAGCTGTCATTGGCGGCGGGGCGCGACCATGTGGAGTTTTTGATCGACGCCGCAAGCCGCGACGTGCCCGAACTCGCCCCCAGGAGCAAGGACGTGAACTTCAGCCCCGCCCGCGCCGTGGGCGTCATCAAACTCTGCGCCGAAAAAGCCGGCTGGGGCAAATCCTTGCCCAAGGGGCGCGGCCTCGGCCTGGCCTGGTGCTACTCCCACGCCGGCCACGCCGCGCAGGCGGTGGAACTCTCCGTGGACGCCAACAAGAAAATCACCATCCACCGCGTGGTGGTCGCCGCCGACATCGGGCAAGTGGTGGAACTGGCGGGGGCCGAATCCCAAGCCCAGGGCGCGTGCGTGGACGCCTTTTCAGTCGCGCTGGCGCAGCAAATCACCCTCGAAAACGGCCGCGTGCGCGAACAGAATTTCAGCGCGTACCCCATTCTGCGGCTCCCCTTCGCCCCCGCCGCCATCGAGGTTTACTTCGTCGATTCCGGCTTTCCCCCCACCGGCATGGGCGAACCCGCCTTCCCCGCGATGGCTCCGGCAATCGCCAACGCCATCTACGCCGCCACCGGCGAGCGCCTGCGGGCCATGCCGTTCAGCAGG
>JAITBX010000132.1 GCA_031283405.1 Burkholderiales bacterium
ACCTGCTGCGGGGTGGCTCAGTTTGCATGGCTTTGCATGGCTGCGCTGCGTCCCCTGCGAGGTTCTGATTTTATTTTTATCGCTTCCGTTCTCTCTTCTGCCGTCGCTGCGGCTTTGCCCCAGCGGGCTTCACGCATGACCTCCCATGTTTGATCGCCCCGCTTCCGGCACTCGCGCCTTGCTGGTTCGCATCGACTTCGGCGAAGGCGAAACCGGCTCGCGCCTCAACGAGTTAAAAGAACTGGCCGTCTCGTCCGGCGCAACCGTGCTCGGCGTGATTTCGGGGCGTCGCGCCAAACCCGATCCGGCATTTTTTGCCGGTCGCGGCAAGGTCGATGAAATCGCCGAACAATGTCGCCTCACCGAAGCCGATCTGGTTTTTTTCGATCATTCGTTGACCGGCGTTCAGCAGCGCAATCTCGAACAGGCGCTGGAATGCCGTGTTCTCGATCGCGTCGGCCTGATTCTCGATATTTTTGCGCAACGCGCGCGTAGCGCCGAGGGCAAGCTGCAAGTCGAACTGGCGCAACTGAAACATTTATCCACGCGGCTGGTCGGCGGCTGGACCCATCTCGAACGGCAAAAAGGCGGCATCGGTCTGCGCGGCGGCCCGGGCGAAACGCAGCTTGAAGTTGACCGTCGGCTGATTACTCAGCGCATCAAGCGTCTGAATGCCCAGCTTGCCAAACTCACCCGTACTCGGCAAACGCAAAGCCGTACTCGCGCCCGCGCGCAAGTACGAACTGTTGCGCTGGTCGGTTATACCAACGCCGGCAAATCCACACTCTTCAATCAGCTGACGCGCGCGCAATTGTACGCCGCCGATCAACTGTTCGCCACGCTGGACACCACTCTGCGGCGCTTGCCGATTGCGGGCGCGCAGAAAATGGTGCTGTCCGATACGGTCGGCTTCATCCGCGATCTGCCGCACGATCTCGTCGTCGCTTTTCGCGCCACGCTGTCGGAAGCGGCGGAGGCCGATTTGATCCTGCATGTGATCGACGCTTCAAATCCGCAGCGCGATGAACAAATCGACGCCGTCAATCAGGTGCTGGCCGAAATCGGCGCCGGCGGGCGCCCCCAGCTTCGCATTCTCAACAAAATCGACCGGACAGGCCTTGCGCCCGGAATCGAGCGCGACGGCTATGGTAAAATCCGGACTGTTCGTTTGAGCGCGTTGACCGGAGAGGGATGTGCCGATTTGCGAGCCGCGCTGGCGGAGATTTTTCCGTCATCGGCGGAATTTGCCGCGAATCTTTCCCCGAATTTGCCTGAGCCGGAAGCGCAGTCTTTTCAAGAGGACGACAGCGCGCAATTTTTCTCTGCGCCGCCGGAATCCTGTTGATGAGATGCCGCCGACCACACTGTTTTCATGATTTTCAAAACAAGCCACTACCATGTCTTTTAACGATCCGCAATGGGGCAAGAAGGACGACGACAAGCGTCCTTCGCCAGGCCAGGACGGCCCGCCCGACCTCGACGCCATTTGGCAAAACGTCAACCGCCGTCTGAACGATATGCTCGGCAGCAAGGGCGGCGGCAGACAACAGCCTCCGTCCGGCGGCCGCCGCCCCCACTTGCCCTTCCCGTTGCCCGGCGGCAGCGGCGTTTGGCTCGTGATTCTCGTCATCATTCTGTGGCTGGCCAGCGGCTTTTATGTTGTCAACGCCGACAGTCGCGGCGTCGTCACCCGCTTCGGCAAATACGTCGAAACGCGCCAGCCCGGCCTGCAATGGCACCTGCCGTTTCCGATCGAGCGCGCCGAAGTCGTGCCCTTCTCGAAAGTGCAAACCGTCACCATTGGCTATAAAGACGACGTTTCCAAACGTATCGACCGCGAAGCGACGATGTTGACCGACGACGAAAACATCATCGACATTCTGTTCGCCGTTCAATATGATTTGAGCAGCGCCGAGGATTTCGTTTTCAAAAACCGTGAGCCGGATTTGATCGTTCGCTTCGTCGCCGAAACCGCGATCCGCGAAGTCGTCGGCAAAAACAAAATGGACGATGTGCTCTATCTCAACGCGGCGGATATCGCTTCGCAGACCAAAACGCTGATGCAGAAAATGCTTGACAACTACGCAACGGGCGTCAACATCCAACAAGTGGCGCTGCAAAGCCGACAGCCGCCGGATCGTGTGCAGGCCGCCTTTGCCGACGCCGTCAAAGCGAGCCAGGATCGTGACCGCATGAAGAATGAAGGCGAAGCCTACGCCAACGATGTCGTGCCGAGCGCCCGAGGCGTCGCTTCGCGTTTGCATGAAGACGCGGTCGGTTACGCCGCCGAAGTCGTGCGCCGCGCCGAAGGCGACGCGCAACGTTTCTCGCAGCAACTCGCCGAATACAAAAAAGCGCCGGAAGTTACGCGCAATCGCTTGTATCTCGAGACGATGCAATCGGTGTTTACCAACACCACCAAAATCGTGATCGACCAACACAGCGGCAACAACCTGCTTTATCTGCCGTTGAATCAGTTATTGCAACAATCGGCGCCGCCGTCGGCATCACCGACGGTGACGGTCAACAGCGCTGTCCCCGCCGCCAACGACAGCAGCGTTCCGGCCACATCAACCACCGCTTCCGGCCGCAACAGCCGCGACCTGCGCAACCGCTGATTGGGAGAGCGCCATGAAATTTCTTTCGACTTTCCTTGCCGTTATCGTTGCCCTCTTTCTGATTTTTTCACAAGCGGTTTATACCGTCGATCAACGTCAGTACGCAATCAAATTCCAGTTCGGTGAAATCGTCAGCGCTCAAACCGAGCCCGGCATCGCCTTCAAGTGGCCGTTAATTCAGAATGTCCGCTTCTACGACAAGCGCAACATGACCTTGACCAGCACCAACACCGACAACATCATGACTGCGGAGAAAAAGCCGCTGTTGATCGACTTCGTCATTCTGTGGCGCATCACTGACGTTAATCAGTATTACCGCAGCGTCGCCGGTGATGAAGATCAAGCCAAAAAGCGTTTGGAGCAAACGGTGCGCGCCATCATGACCGAAGAAATCAACCTGCGCTCGATTCGTGATGTGATCTCATTGGAGCGCGACAAGATCACGGCGGCAACGCGCGAAAAAGCCAGCGCCGATGCCAAGCGGATCGGCGTCGAAATCGTCGATGTGCGCTTGCGCCGTGTGGACTTCCCTGCAGAAGTGACCACATCGGTCTATGACCGGATGCAGGCGGAGCGGCGACGCATCGCCAACGAATTGCGTTCGACCGGCGCTGCCGAATCGGAAAAAATTCGGGCCGAGGCTGATCGTGAACGACAAATCATCATTGCCGACGCTTACAAGGACGCACAATCGATTCGAGGCAAAGGCGACGCCGAAGCAACCGCCATTTT